>JAKIUH010000251.1 GCA_021647685.1 Bacteroidales bacterium | reverse complement strand
GAAGTCATGACAACTTGTCCACCAAAACGTTTAACTTCATTAAAAATACGCTTGTCATCCGTTGCAACTACAACATAATCAAGCGATTTTAATGCTTGTAAACAAACACGTTCAATCATTGTTTTGCTTCCTATTTTAACCAAAGGCTTGCCCGGAAACCTTGAAGATGCCCACCTTGCCGGTATTATTCCCAATATTTTCATTCTTAAATATTTTAAAAATAAATTCTATTTATTTTGACATTATTAAAATAATTATTTACTTTGCTTAATATTTTATCTGTGTAATCCTGTTTTTTACACATTATTCCAAAATTAAATTGTAATTTTGTCAGTTAAATCAGTTAATAAAATACAGATTATTGCTGCGAAATTATTATTTAATTTTTTAATAAAAAATTTTCGATGAATTTACAAAGCATCAAACAACGTTTTGGAATAATTGGTAATTCACCTTTATTAAATCGTGCAATAGAGGTTGCTATGCAGGTTGCACCTACCGATTTATCGGTTCTGATTACCGGCGAAAGCGGAACCGGTAAGGAGATATTCCCGCAAATTATTCATCACCTTAGTCCGCGCAAGCATAATAATTATATTGCGGTAAACTGTGGTGCAATACCCGAAGGAACCATTGATTCCGAACTATTCGGGCATGAAAAAGGAGCATTTACAGGAGCACACGACCAACGCAAAGGATATTTTGAACATGCCGATAAAGGTACTATTTTTTTAGATGAAGTGGCAGAATTACCATTATCTACACAAGTGCGTTTATTACGTGTTTTAGAAACCGGTGAATTTATGAAAGTAGGTTCTTCTAAAGTACAAAAAACCGATGTGCGTATTGTGGCTGCTACCAATGTAAATGTTTTAGAAGCCGTTCACAGTGGAAAATTTCGTGAGGATTTATATTATCGACTTAATACGGTGCCTATTCAAATTCCGCCTTTGCGCGATCGGAAAGATGATATTTTATTGTTATTCAGAAAATTTGCACAAGATTTCAGCGAAAAATACCGTATGCCGCCGGTAAAATTAGATGATGAAGCCCAACAAATATTTTTAAATTACCGTTGGCCCGGAAACGTTCGGCAATTAAAAAATATTACAGAGCAACTTTCAATTATTGAGCAAAACAGGATTATTAGCGGAGAAGAAATTAAACAATATTTGCCGGATTATCGAGGTCCAAAACTTCCGGCTATTTATAAAGGTGTAGATAATCAAACCTTTGCTTCGGAACGCGAAATTTTATACAAAATCCTTTTTGACATGAAAAAGGACATGAATGATTTAAAAAAAGTAGTAGAAGAATTGAAAATGGCCAAAGGACAAATTAATACTTTTCCCGAAAATAATGATATTATTGATTCTTTTTATCCGGATGGAGATCTTATTGAACCTAAAACACCGAAAAAAACTTTTGAAATAGATAAAAGCTTCAATATTCAGGATACAGAAGAGTTTGTTGAAGAATCTTTATCATTAGAAGCAAAAGAAATTGAATTGATAAAAAAAGCTTTAGATAAACATAAAGGAAAAAGAAAGGCTGCTGCACAAGATTTGGGAATTTCGGAACGAACTTTGTATAGAAAAATAAAAGAATACAATATAGAACAATAAATTATTGAAAATGATTGTTTTCCTTATCGGAAAAATACACTAAATACATACATTAATAAATGAATTTTAAAAAACTTAAAATAATATTCATCTTTTTTTCGGGAATAATAGTTCTACAATCATGTGGAGTTTATTCTTTTACGGGAGCGTCAATTCCACCCGGAGCTAAAACCGTTTCGGTAGATTATTTTAAATATAGTGCACCTATATTTAATCCTACTTTAAGTAACGATATTACCGAAATGCTCCAAAATAAATTAACATCGCAAACATCACTTAATTTAACCGATGGAAAAGGCGATTTGCAATTTAAAGGAGAAATCGTAGGATATTCTGTTGCACCGGTATCTATAACTTCCGGCACAGACCCTACTGCACAATACAATAGATTGACCATAAAAGTAAAAGTTGAATTTATTAATGAGTTTGATGAAACAGCAAATTTTGTCCAAACTTTTTCTAGATTTGAGGATTTTCCTGCTTCGCAGAATTTAACTACTGCCGAACCAAACATTGTACCGGTAATTATTGAATTAATTACCGATGATATTTTTAATAAAGCTGTTGTAAATTGGTAAACATTCAGGTATGGATATTAACAAAATAATTGCTATAATAGAGGGAAAAGAAGAGTGTACAAAAGATACCCTGAAAGATATAAAGAAAGTGATTAATAATTTTCCTTATTTCCAAACAGGGCATATGCTTTTGTTAAAATCGTTACATTTAGCCGATAAAGAAAGGTACAACGAACAATTAAAAATTTCAGGTGTTTTCATTTCTAATAAAGTAAAACTTTTTAAATTTATTAATAGTTCTGCTTCGGAATTGAAATTTGAAATAACACAAAAAGAATCGGTACAACAAAAGACAGATAAAAAAACAGTTAACATTAAATCAATAAGTACTAAAGAAAGCTTAAAGGAAACATCAAGCAAAATATCATTATCAGATAAAGGTAAAAAAGAAATAGCAAGAAGTAAAGAAAGAACGATAAAAGATATTAAAACTGAACAAAAAACAACTCAAAAAACAAACATAAAAAGCACACCTGAACAAAAAGAACTTAAAACAAAAATTACAGGAATAAAAAAAGAACCAAAAGTTTCGCTTAAAGTATCGGATGATGAGATTTACGAAAAATCAAAACAGCAGCACAAAAAAATTGTAAGTGACTTTTTTGTAGATCCTGATAAAAAAGTTATTATTATTGATGAAACTACAAAACAAGAAGATATTAAAAAACTGATTAATATTCCTGAAAAAAGTGTAACCGGTAAAAAAGAAAAAGAAAAAACGGTTAAAGTTTCTAGAGTTGAAAAGATTAAAAAAGTAGTTGAGCCCCAAAAAGAAGCAGAAAATATTCGTAAAACTGAAACAAAAAAAGAAACCGTATTAAAAAAAACAAGCCCACCGGTTAAAAGAGAAGAAAAAGGAGTTTTAAGCAAAAAGGAAGAAATAAAACAAAGAGAAAAGCCTCCTGTTCAAGAGAAAAAACAAAGTGCCGATAAGACCCCTAAAAAGCAGGCAGACGTAATGAATGAAATTTTCTCAAAAATCAGGGCTATTAAAAAAGAAATGAATATTGCTACTAATGAGAATAAAGAAACTATTGAAATAAGCCCTGAGAAAAAAGAAAAACCACATAGAATAGTTGACAAAACAAAAGATGCTTTAAAAGAAAAAGAAAGTTTAGAAAAAAAAGAGATTTCTATTCAAAAAGAAACTATTAAGGAAAAAATTGAAATTACAGAAGAAAAAGAACAGATTCCGGAACAAATTATCGAAGAAACAAAAATAGAAAAGGAAAAAAAGGAAGAAAAAGAAGATAGAGAGCTCACAGCTTGGGATTTGGTAAAGCAACATCAAAAAAATAAATCCCAAAAAGTTGACAAAGTACTTTCGGGGAAAAGCAAAATTGAAGAGTATCTGGAAAAACAAACAAATAATGGAAAAAAAATAGAACAAAAAGAGCATAAAGAAGAAAAAACGCAAATAGAAAAAGTTCAAGAAATTGTTTCTGATAAAGAAGAGGACGATATTTCGGTAAAAATTTCCAACAAGGAAAAAATAGAAGCTAAGCCTGAAAAACCGGAAATAAAACAGCCAAAGCCTAAAGAAAAAGAAAGTGCCGCAGATGCTTTACTCCGGCGTATTGCTCTGAAAAAGCAACAGTTAAAGGAAAAAAAAGACAGCATTGAAGAAACTGATGATAACAAAAACGTAATTGAAGAAGAAAAAAAGGACTTTGCAAATGAGAAGCAAACAGAAGAAATAAAAGTAAAACCGGAAGAAAAAGTAAGAGAACGTGAAGTAAAAGAGGAAAAACAAGAAAAAAAGAAAGTTAAAAAAACACAAAAATTAATTGAAGAATTCATTAATAAAGCAGATACATTAGAACGTATCAAACCGGACAAAGAACCTGCAATTAAAGGTGATATTTCAGTAAAAAGCACAGTTGAAAAAGATGATTTTATAACCGAAGCTATGGCTGATTTATATGTTCAACAAAAATATTATCAAAAGGCAATAGATGCTTATAAAAAATTAATTTTGAAATTTCCACAAAAAAAGACTTACTTTGCAATCCAAATAAAAAAAGTAGAAAGTTTAATTAAAAAATAACAAATAGTAAATTATCATGTACACATTAATCGCTATTTTAACAATTATTGCAAGTATATTAATGATTTTAATCGTTTTGGTACAAAATTCAAAAGGTGGAGGCTTGGTTTCAAACTTTTCTTCATCAAATCAAATTATGGGTGTTCGGAAAACTGCCGATTTTTTGGAAAAAGCTACTTGGGCTTTAGCAATTGCCATTTTGGTATTAAGTATTGTAGGAAGCATGGCAATTCCCAGAAATATAGGTAATCAAAAAGAGACCATTTTAAAAGACAATATTGAAAATGCTGCTGAAATGCCGGTTGTACCTACTGTTCCACCAACAAGTAGCGAAACACAAAACAAATAAAATAATTATTTTGCAAAAGATATAAAAGCTGTCCGATAAGGCAGCTTTTTTTGTGCCGGCTATTTTGCTTAATAATTTAAGGTAGTAACTACTGGCAGCCAAAATGTCAGCATAATGTCATTTCGAACAAAAACGCCACAAACGAACATAATACGCTTTAAACAAATCACTTACACCAACAATATTAAAACAGCATGTAAAATTGACATATCAAAACTGCCTAAAAGCCCGAATAAAGCACAATTTCTGCTTTGGCACAAATTATGAAAGGAAAGAGCATCAAAAAATAAGTATTAACGTTTAAATTAAAAACGATAAAATATGGCAGAAGTAAATATTAAACCACTCGGAAATCGTGTTCTAATTGAACCATCCGTAAGCGAAGAAAAAACAGCTTCGGGCATTATCATTCCTGACACGGCAAAAGAAAAGCAGCAAAGCGGTATTGTATTGGCTGTTGGAAGCGGTTCAAAAGATAACCCTATGGAAGTCAAAGTAGGAGATAAAGTCATCTACGGAAAATTCAGTGGAACCGAAATAGAACACAACGGTAAAGAATACCTTATTTTAGAACAAGCAGATATTTTAGCAATAGTATAAGTAATCATAAAAATTTATAAACCATTAAAATTTAAGTAAAAATGGCAAAAGAAATCAAATTTAACATAGACGCACGTAACGCATTGAAAGAAGGCGTTGACCAATTGGCAAATGCTGTAAAAGTTACACTGGGTCCAAAAGGTAGAAATGTTGTTATTGACAAAAAATTCGGAGCACCTCAAGTTACTAAAGACGGTGTTACCGTTGCAAAAGAAATTGAGCTTCCCGATGCATTTGAAAACATGGGAGCGCAAATGGTAAAAGATGTAGCTTCAAAAACTGCCGATGATGCCGGTGACGGAACTACTACTGCTACCGTTTTAGCACAATCAATTATTAATGTGGGGTTAAAAAATGTTACTGCCGGTGCAAACCCAATGGATTTAAAACGCGGTATTGACAAAGCCGTTGCTAAAATTATTGAAAGCATTAAATCGCAATCAAAAGAAGTTGGCGACGACAACAAAAAAATTGAACAAGTAGCAAAAATATCAGCAAATAACGATGCCGAAATCGGTAAATTAATTGCCGAAGCTATGGGCAAAGTAAAAAACGACGGAGTTATTACCGTTGAAGAGGCAAAAGGTACTGAAACTACTGTTGAAGTAGTTGAAGGTATGCAATTTGACCGTGGATATATTTCACCATATTTTGTTACTGACTCAGAAAAAATGGAAGCCGTATTAGAAGACCCATACATTCTTCTTTACGACAAGAAAATCTCAGTAATGAAAGATTTACTGCCTGTTCTTGAGCCCGTTGCTCAAAACGGTCGCCCATTATTAATTATTGCCGAAGATGTTGATGGAGAAGCATTAGCTACATTGGTGGTTAACAAATTACGCGGTTCATTAAAAATTGCTGCTGTTAAAGCTCCCGGATTTGGAGACCGTAGAAAAGAAATGCTTCAAGACATTGCTATCTTAACAGGAGGTACTGTTATTTCAGAAGAAACAGGCATGAAATTAGAACATGCGACCTTAGATATGTTAGGTACTGCCGAAAAAGTAGTAATGGACAAAGACAATACTACAGTTGTCAACGGTCGTGGAGACAAAGAACAAATTGATGCACGCGTAAAACAAATTCGCGCACAAATTGAAACAACTACTTCCGATTACGATAAAGAAAAACTTCAAGAACGTTTGGCTAAATTAGCCGGTGGAGTTGCTGTATTATATGTTGGTGCAGCCTCAGAGGTTGAGATGAAAGAGAAAAAAGACCGTGTGGACGATGCATTAAGTGCAACACGTGCTGCTGTTGAAGAAGGTATTGTTCCCGGTGGTGGCGTAGCATTAATTCGTGCAATTGATTCAATTAAAGACTTAAAAGGCGAAAACGAAGACGAAAATACCGGTATCGACATTATCCGTAGAGCACTTGAAGAGCCTTTACGTCAGATTGTTGCAAATGCTGGTGGTGAAGGTGCCATTGTAATCCAAAAAGTAAGAGAAGGAAAAGAAGACTTTGGATACAATGCGAGAACTGATGTATTTGAAAACTTGTTTGAAGACGGTGTAATTGATCCGACAAAAGTGGTGCGTATTGCCGTTGAAAATGCAGCATCAATTGCTGGAATGTTGTT
>JAKIUH010000250.1 GCA_021647685.1 Bacteroidales bacterium | reverse complement strand
CTTATCAGACGTTCAAAAGTTTAGCCGAACGTTCAAAAGTTTAACAATTAAGCAGCTCAACTATTCTATCATACCATTCCAAGTGTTCGTTCTATCATCAGCATTATGGATACGCCAAGCCCTGCGCCGGAAAGCACCAAAGTCCAATCGCGCATTTTTACATGTAGAAAACGAAAAGCTGCTGATGCAGAAGCCAATATAATTAATACGATGACTACTTGTCCTAATTCCAATCCTAAGTTAAAAGCAAATAATGGTTTAACAATGCTTTGTTCCATACCCAGCAAGCTTTTTAAATAGTTAGAAAAACCCAAGCCATGAATTAAACCAAAAAATAATGCGGTAAGGTATTTAAAATGATGCAGGCGAGAAGAAAAATCTTGTGATTTTGTAACAATATTTCCAATTGCCGTGATGAAAATCGTTAATGGAATTAAAAACTCTATAATAGCAGCATCAATATTTACTATATTTAAGGTGGCTAATGCCAAAGTAGTTGTATGTCCTATGGTAAAAGCGGTTACTAAAATTAATACTTTTTTCCAATTACTGAAACGGTAAACAGCTGTTAAAGTTACGATAAATAGTATATGGTCAAATGCTTGATAATCAATTATGTGATCAAAACCGAGTTGTAGGTAAATTCCAAATATTGACATAGTTGTTTTTATTTTCAAAAGTCAATATTTTTAGGTAAATGAGGGAACTATTATTGATGTTGTAAAACATAATTTGACTAATTGGAGCCGATAATTTAAAATTTGCTATTATTTAACACAAATTAACAACATCTTGCCAAAATTTTTAATAATTTTACATTGTTGAAATAGCTTATACAGTTTGTAGTCGCTCAAATTTGCTTTAGTATAAAGATAAAAAGTATGCTATGCGTTTTAATTTATTTTTAATAATACTTACAATTTTTCTTTTTTCTTTTCATGCCAATGGAAAAGTAAAAGAAAAAGTAGTAGTTCATCCGGTTCATGTATCATATACCAATGTGGAATATGATGCAAAAACAAAGGAATTTAAAATGCTGTTTAAAATTTTTGTAGATGATTTTGATAAAATACTGCATCAAAAATATGGAGTAAACCTAGAATTGCAAGCCGGAAAAAAGAAAAACGGTTATCAAGAATATGTGAGTAAATATTTGTTGGAGCATTTTAAAATACTTGTAAACAATAAGGATATTACTAGGAATAAATTAAAATTTTCACATTCAGAGATTAGGGAAAAAGCAATTTGGTTGTATTATAATTGCAAGTATAACGGAAAATCTGCTAATTTTGAAATTAAAAATTCTTTAATGACTGATTTATACCGTGATCAAACAAATTTATTAATTTTTACTTATTTGGATAATCAAATTGCATTAAGGTTTACGAACAGTGAAACGATGGAAAAAATATCGTTTTAAATGTAATTGAAAATAAGATAACAAAATGAAACTAAAATACATTATATCTATATTTCTACTGATTTTTTCTGTCAATATTTATGCTACGCATAACCGGGCAGGTGAAATAACTTATGAGCAAATAGGTTTGTATAAATACCGTATTACATTAATTACTTATACCTACACCAAAGCACCTGCCGACCGCCCTGAGTTGGATATCTATTTTGGTGATGGAACTTCGGAAACAGTCCCGCGTATTGAAGAACTCTATTTGCCCGATGATTACAAGCGAAATAAATATGTGGTTATTCATACTTACGCAGGTCCGGGTACTTATGTAATTAGTATGGAAGATCCTAACCGCAACGAAGGAGTTCGGAATATTCCCAATTCGGTAAATGTTCGTTTTGCCGTTAAAACTATTTTACAAATAAATCCTACTTTGGGTGAGAACAATACACCCATTATGCTCAATCCACCTATTGATAAAGCAGCAAAAGATTTAGTGTTTATTCATAATCCCAATGCATACGACCCTGATGGCGATAGTTTATCCTACAAGTTGGCAGTTTGCTTAGGAGATGGAGCACAGCCTATTGAAAATTATCGTTTACCCGAAGCAAGTCATAGTATCAGAGTAGATTCCATTACCGGAGATTTAATTTGGGATGCTCCGGTTTATCTGGGGATATACAATGTTGCTATGGAAATTGAAGAGTGGCGCAACGGTGTAAAAATAGGAAGCATCATTCGGGATATGCAGATTGAAGTGGTCGAAACCGATAATAAGCCTCCGGTTATTGATCCTGCCGGACCTTTTTGTGTAGATGCAGACTCATTATTGCAGTTTACCATCACTGCGCGCGATACTGCCACAGAGCAAATTACCCTAACATCAACAAGCGGTGTTTATACTTTACCAAATAGTCCTGCCGTTTTTGATGAAGGAGTTAGCGGTTATGGAATAGTGCAAGGAGATTTTTCGTGGCAAACCATTTGCGAGCATGTTCGTAAAAGACCCTATATGGTTATTTTTAAAGCTACGGATGATAATCCCGATCAATCTTTATTTGATTATGAAAATGTGGATATTACCGTAGTAGGTCCCGCACCCGAAAATGTACAACTTGAGCCTACCAACAGTGCGGTTTATGTAAAATGGGATACCAGTAGATGTTCCGAAGTGGTGGGATATAAAATTTATCGAAAAAATGAAAAAGTTAATTTTGAACCGGCACAATGCGAAACCGGAGTGCCCGATTATACCGGATATCGCTTAATTGGTACCGTAGATGGTTATGATAATACATCCTTTCTTGATAATAATAATGGTGAAGGTCTTACACACGGTTATGTTTATTGTTATATGATTGTGGCTTACTATGCTGACGGAGCTGAAAGTTATGCTTCAAAAGAAGTTTGTGCCGAACTTACTTCCGGTGTTCCGATAATTTTGCAAACAAGTGTTTCAACTACGCATCAAACCAACGGAGCCATACATTTGCAATGGTTAAAACCTTTTGATTTTGACTCGGTAGCCAATCCCGGACCATATCGTTACAATATTTACCGTTCCGATGATTTATGGGGAAGCGCATTTACCGATCCCGTTTATGTGTACGGATTAGATAATACCAGCTATATTGATACCAATTACAATACTTTGGAGCAGCCACGGATTTATAAAATGGGACTGTATAATTATGATGCTGTTAATGACACATGGAATATTATCGGGATACCCGAAAAAGCTGCATCACCATTTTTGGTTTTGCATGCGCGCGATAACGAAATTGAATTGGAAATTCAAGAAAATGTACCTTGGGAAAATTATCAGTACGTTATCTACAAGAAAAATAATACAACACAGGTATTTGATTCGCTAACCACGGTTGATGCCCCCAAATTTATCGACAGAGGATTAAATAACGGAACTACCTATTGTTACAAGGTAAAAACCATTGGACAATACGGTTTGGATACCATACCGCATCCTTTAATTAATTATTCGCAAGAAGCTTGTGCAGTGCCTGTTGATACAGTTCCTGCATGTGCACCGGAATTAACCGTAGTGAATAATTGCGACAGTTTGCGGAATGAACTGGTATGGACAAATCCAAATCATTCTTGTGCCGATGATGTCATTAAATACAATATATATTATGCAAAAACCTCTGATGCACCATTAGAATTACTTACAACTATTGAGAATGTAGATGACACCACATTCTGGCATTATCCCGATGGACCGCTATCTGCCTGTTACGTAGTAACAGCCGTTGATTCGTTTCAAAACGAAAGTGCTTTTACGAATAAAGTCTGTGCCGATAATTGCGATTACTATTCGCTGCCCAATACATTTTCACCCAATGATGATGGAATTAACGATATTTTTAAACCAATTTCTAATTTTTTAGTTGAAAAAATTGATATAAAAATTTACAACCGATGGAGTGTGTTGGTTTATCAAACCAATGACCCTGAAATAAATTGGGATGGGCGCGATATGATAACCGGAAAAAAAGTATCCAGTGGAGTGTATTATTATGTTTGCGATGTGTGGGAGTACCGTGTTTCGGGGGTTGAAGTGCGCAATTTTACCGGATTTATACATGTATTTTCCGAACCGGCAAAAGTACAAGGAGAATAAGTTCTAACAAATTATTTGGGTGGCTACGGGCTATCCGCTGCAATCCCTGCCGCAGGTGTGTGCATAATATTAGCTTTGATGCTTTGAATAAGCTTATATCCTTGACATGGATTTAAAATCCTATCCGGGCTTAATAACTAAATACAGGCAATATTGATAAAATTATTAAATTTGTATTATTATATTAAAAAATGAAAACAAAAATTCTAAAATATAGCTTGATAATATTCCTGCTCATTTATGGAAATAATATATTTGCTCAAAAAAATGAGTATCTTCTTGCTAAGATTCATTATCAAAATAAAAATTATGAGCTGGCAAGTACCGAAATTCAAAAATATCTTTCTGCTTTAGTCAAAAATGATGATGCACTTTTTTTAAGTGCAAAAATAAATATCGCTTTAAAGCAATATAAATCAGCAATTGAAAATTTATCTTCACTTAATTCAAAAAAATATCCTGAACTTAATTTGTTATTGGCGCGAGCCTATGCCGGTATTTCTGATAAAACTAACTCAATCAGCTATTTAAATAAATATTTAAAGCTAAGAAATAAAATTGCTGCAGATAAAATTATTGCTTACCCTGAGTTTGGTTATATTGCCGATAGTCAAGAATGGCAAGATTTATGGGCAGAAAAACATTATTCAAAAAAAGAAAAAAGCTTTATTGAAGCCCAAGAGCAATTTAATAATGGTAACTATCAAGTGGCTGAAAATGAACTGAATAGCTATATCGTAAAATACGATGCACAAGCCGAAGTACTTTATATGAAAGCAAAAATTGCTACTTCGCAAAACAATTATAAAGATGCACTAAATTATATTGATAAAGCCGTAAAATTATCAAACAACAGCGCGAAATATCTTAAAACTCGTGCAGAAATTGAATATCGTTTAAAAAAATACAATAAAGCTTTGACCGATTATAATTTTGCTTTGCAAAAAGACAGTTTGGATTTATCGGTTTATTTTCAGCGTGCACAAGTGTATTCTGCTCTTGGTGCTTATGAAAAAGCTCATGTGGACATTGAAAAATACCTGCTTTATTATCCTGATAACGAACAGGCATTGAAGCGTTATGCTGAAATAGCCTATGCCGGTAAAGATTATTTGTCGGCTATTCGTACCTACGGAAAACTCATTGAAAGATATCCCGGAAATACTGCTTATTTTAAATTGCGTGCCGATGCCTATATGCAAACTCATACTTATAATTATGCCATAAAAGATTATTCTATGGCATTAGATATCTATCCGCGCGATGCTGAAATTTATTACCAAAAAGGAATGGCTCATTTTCGTCTGCAGCAAACCAATGAAGCTTGTTCTGCTTGGAAACGGGCAAAAAAATATGGAAGTAATAAGGCAGATAGACTGATTTATAAGTACTGTAAATAGTTTAGTTAACTACTCGTCTGACCACTTTTAGTGGTCGGACGAGTTGGAATATTAACCTGATGAAATGAATTTTAATAAATGTGGTTTGAAGAAGGACATATATATCATATTTACAATATGGGCAATAATTCTCAAAAAATATTTTTTAATGATGAGAATTATTTGTTTTTCATTAGGAAAGTAAGAAATGAGATAAAACCGATAACAGAAATACTAGCTTATTGTTTAATGCCTAACCATTTTCATTTTATGATTTTTGCTACAAAAAAATCTTGTGAAACCAATAAACAAGGTATGCAAGTTTTGACAAGAAAGTTTGGCACACTCTTAAGTTCTTATACGCGTGCAATTAATAAACAAGAAGATAGAAACGGCTCTTTATTTCGGCAAAAAACAAAAATTAAGGATTTAAGGGAATATACAACCTATCCGAAAATTAGGAATGATTATTTGCAAACATGTTTTTTATATTCAAAACAATCCGGTAAAGGCAAAGCTTGTAAAAAAAGCTGAAGATTAGCGGTATTCTTCTTTTCCTGACTTTTTAGGTTTACGAAACGGAACTTTGTGTAATATTAAATTGGCATTAGCGTATATTGGTGTTGAAAGAGGAAACCTAAAAATGTATTTAAACATTGATTTTGGAAATATTGAAAATATTTGGTGATTTGAATATAGTTATTCGATTTAGACTTATTCGTCAGACCACTTAAGTGGTCTGACGAGCACGAGTACTAATTCTTAAAGAAACTTTTGATTGTTTCCGCTACATAATCCATCATCTCTTTTGTTAACTCCGGATACATTGGTAAAGATAAAATTTCATTTTGAAATTGTGCTGCTACAGGAAAATCATCTTCGGTATGTTTTAAATCTTTATATGCTTTCATAAATGGTAATGCCACAGGATAATGCACGGCTGTCCCTATATGCTTTTCTTTTAAAAATTGCATTAATGCATCGCGCTTTTTGGTGCGGATGGAATAAACATGGTAAACATGTTTTACATTTTTACGTTTTGGCGGAGTGATGATATCACCTACTCCTTGTAAAATTTTATCGTAATAGGCTGCATTTTCTGCCCGCATTTCATTCCACTTTTGGATGTGTGGCAATTTTACTTTCAATACGGCAGCTTGTAAATTATCCATTCGGCTGTTGATGCCCGGCATAATGTGGTGATGTTTTTGTAGGGCTCCATGATTGGCAAACATTCTGAATTTTTCGTCTAATCCTTCGTTATTGGTTATAATGGCTCCTGCATCACCGTAGGCACCAAGGTTTTTACCCGGATACAAACTAAATGTTGCGGCATCGCCAAAGGTACCTGCTTTT
>JAKIUH010000249.1 GCA_021647685.1 Bacteroidales bacterium | reverse complement strand
AAGCCCGGGTTATTACAGTGTTTTCCTGACTGATCCTGCAATACAGGTAAATTTAACAGTAACTGACCATTGCGGGATGCATCAATATGTTGTTGATAAAGATAAAAGCTTTCACCTGATGGTCGATTTGAATCATTCGCTTGATAAAAAACGTCCTTACTGGAGTTGCAAAATTCTGAATGCACAAATACGAATTATAAACAACACTACCATTGAAGGTTACCGCTCTATTACCGGTTGGGCAAATGAACGCCGTGTCTATTTTCATGCCGAATTTTCACAACCCTTTACCGCCCATGAAATCCTTGCCGGGAAACATCTTTTAAAAAATGAAAAAACAGCCAACGACAAATACTTAAAGCTGGCTCTGACTTTCGAGGGAAAAGCTATCCGTCCGCTTGTTGTAAAAGTGGGTTTGTCATCAGTCAGCTACGCAGGGGCACGTGCGAACCTGAAAGCTGAGATTCCGGGTTTTAGTTTTGATAAAATAAAACAGAAAGCTTCATCGGAATGGAACAGGGAGCTTTCGGTTTTTGATATTTCAGGTACTGAAAAACAAAAAACAATTTTTTATTCCACGAGGTTTTGCGCATGGTTTTGTAGTTTTAAGCGAAAAAGCAATTTTCCAATATAAAATAGACAATGTGTATGCACCGGAATACGAGCGAGGCATTGCATTTAATGATACTGATTTGGAAATTGATTGGAAAATTAATCCTGCGGATATTATTTTATCGGAAAAGGACAAAAATAATCCGGTATTTAAAGATGCAGAATTGTTTTAGAACAGTTTGTAACCTGTGACAAACAGATAAAAATATCCAAACATTGACAAAAAAGGAGTTACTACATAATATTATATTGCAGGGGGAAAACGAGACTGTTGAGTTTAAAAGCTCTTTTAATAAAACAGTAATAGAAACTTTATGCGCCTTTTCAAACAACAAAGGAGGCAAAGTAATAATAGGTATTGATGATACAGGAAAAATAAAGGGAGCTGGTATTACAGAGGAGAGTGTACAAAAATGGATAAATGAGATTAAACAAAATACCACACCACAAATAGTTCCTGAGGTAGAAATAATTTTTGACAAAGAACATAAAATTGTAGTACTAACAGTAATTGAATATCCCATAAAGCCGGTTGCATACAAAAACAAATATTTTAAAAGAGTATTAAATTCTAACCACTTAATGAATTTAGATGAAATATCCAATTTGCATCTTCAAACAATAAACAGCAGTTGGGACTATTATCCCGATCCAAATCATAATATACAACATATCTCAATTAATAAAGTTAAAAAATATATTAACGAATATGAAAAATGGAATGCAACAAAAGTACACTATAAACCAATAGACTTCCTAAATAAACAAGAAATATTAAGAAACGGTAAATTGACTTTTGGTGCATATATTTTATTTGCAAAAGATTTATGCACTATCAGTGATATACAAATAGGTCGTTTTAAAAGTCCTACTAAAATTATTGACAGTTTAAGTTTAGATACCGATATATTTACCGAATTGGACCGTATTTTATCATTTATAAAAAGTCATATGATGGTTGAGTTTATAATTACAGGAGAAGCTCAACGGATAGAGCGGTACGATTATCCATTGGAAGCAATCAGGGAGATTGTTATAAACATGCTTATACACAGAGATTACAGAGACAGTTCGGGAAGTGTTATAAAAATTTACGACAATCGAATAGAGTTTTTTAACCCCGGTGGATTATTCGGAGGACTTTTATTAAATGATTTGTTAAAATTTAATTATCAACCCAAAGCAAGAAACAAACTCCTCTCTAAAGCATTTAAAGAAATTGGAAAAGTAGAACGTTATGGTTCCGGTATTAAACGTATTTTTACAATTTGTGAACAATATGGTATTGTTCCGCCTAAATTTAATGTCACCAATAATAGTTTTGAAATAGTTTTATTTAAAGAAAAAATAAAGGTCGGAGAAAAGGTCGGAGAAAAGGTCGGAGAAAAGGTCGGAGAAAAGGTCGGAGAAAAGGTCGGAGAAAACTTAACAGAAAATCAAAAAAGTATCATTAACTATATTTTGAAAAATAAATTTATTACAGCAAAAGAATTATCTAATAATATAGGAATATCAAGCCGGAAAATAGAAGAAAATATAAAAAAATTAAAAGAAAAAAACATTATAAAACGCGTAGGTCCCAATAAAGGTGGATATTGGGAAGTGGTAAGATAAAAAGTAATGCAATGACATCAAAAGAACTGATAGACATAATTTTACAAGGCAAAAACAAAACTGTTAAATTTAAACAATCGTTTAATAACGGAATTTTAAACACAATTGTACATAAAGATTACACTAGTCAGGCAAATATACAAATTAAAATTTTTGAAATAGCATTACTATAAAAATCGGCAAGAACAATAATTTAGAATTATCATAAATTTAATAAAACAATAGTTTGGTACATTTTGACTTGCCAACATACTTGTACTTGGCAATGTCTTGATAATAAACAATTTGCAAAAAAACAAACAGCTTTATAAATATCTAAATATCAACCATATACATAATTTAACGAACTATTGTATAAAAAAGAGGTCTAAAAAATTATTACAAAACTAAAACAGAAAACAATGAAATCAATATTAATTACCGGAGGTGCCGGATTTATAGGAGCTAATTTTGTTCCCTACTTTCATGATAAATATAAAGATTATCACATCGTAAATTTGGACAAATTAACCTATGCAGGAAATTTAGATAACCTGAAAGAAGTTGAAGACAGTAAAAGATATACTTTTATAAAAGGCGATATTTGTAATCGCGACTTAGTAGAATTTATTTTTAGAGAGTATGATATTCGAGGTGTTATCCATTTTGCGGCAGAAAGTCATGTGGACAATTCCATTGAAGGACCCGAAGTTTTTATCAAAACCAATATCAACGGAACTTTCACCTTGCTGGATGTAGCCCGAAACTATTGGATGAATGCTCCTTTTGAATACAAAGAAGCCTATATAGATTGTCGTTTTCATCATATCTCTACCGACGAGGTGTATGGCACACTGGGCGAAACAGGATTGTTTAAAGAAACTACACCCTACGCACCCAATTCGCCCTATTCGGCTGCCAAAGCATCGTCTGATTTTTTGGTACGTGCTTATCATCATACCTACGGTATGAATGTAACAACCAGTAATTGCTCAAACAATTACGGACCGAAACAGCACAACGAAAAATTGATACCGGTAATTATTCGTAAAGCCTTAAAGGGCGAAAATATTCCGATTTACGGTGATGGAAAAAATATACGTGATTGGTTATATGTGCTGGATCATTGTAAAGGCATAGATTTAGTCTTTCATAAAGGCAAAAACGGCGAAACTTACAACATAGGTGGACGAAATGAAAAAACAAATCTGGAAATTGTCAATCATATTTGTGAGATTTTGGATAATAAAAAACCAAAGCAAAAAGGTAACTACAAAGAGCAAATTACTTTTGTTCAAGATAGAGCCGGGCACGACCGCCGTTATGCCATTGATGCAACAAAAATTGAGAATGAATTGGGTTGGAAAGCCGAAGAAAATTTTGAAAGCGGCATTGTTAAAACTATCGAGTGGTATTTAGAGAAACTTTAATAACACCGGTATTTTATTCGGCAAATTTTGTTTAATATTCTTAAATTTGCAATTAGATAGTCATTTTAATGAATCAAAAAACAGAGATATTGGAAAATACACAAGCCAAATTAATCAAAAATATCTTTATTAGAATTAAAGGCTTTATTCTAAATAGCTCAGCATTTCTCAATTACTAGTCGCGAACAAACTTGCTGATAATTAATAGTTTAAGTAATCTTGTATATCAATACAAATATTTATTTGTAAATTCGTACAAAAATTTGACGAGTTATTTTAAAATTAACAATATTCATAATGTATGATTCAATAGCCCTTGCATTTATGCAAGGGAAAAATTAATCAATTGATAACAGGCTCTATCCGAAAATTAAAAAAAGTAATTTTGCGGTAATAAATAGAACTTAGCTAACAAAACTAAATGACCCTAAAAAAACAAGCCATATCAGGAGTAAAATGGATTACGGTTTTCAACTAACTACAATATAGTTATATTAATTGAGGTCTGATACACATACAAATAAATATTTACTTTTGTCATTAATGATAGAAAATCAAAACATAAAAATAAAGAAATATGGAAAGACGAATATTTTAACAAAGTATGTGCTTTTGCTAATTCTGATGGAGGTAAAATAATAATAGGAATTAACGATAAAGGTATTGTTGTTGGCGTAAATAATGTAAAAAAACTATTAGAAACATTACCCAATAAATCAGTTCAGTTTTTAGGAATAACACTTTATGTAGAATCTAAAATAAAAGACAATAAACCTATTGTTATTATAAAAATTAGTCCGTCATCTACACCTATATCATATAAAGGCAGATTTTATTATAGAAGTGGTAGTACAGTACAAGAACTTAAAGGGCAAGAATTATATAATTTTATTTTAAATAAAACAGGCAAAACTTTCGACCAAATAATTTTAGATAATGCTGATTATTCAAATATAGATAGCAATATTTTAAATTCGTTTATACAAAAAGCAATAAAAACAAACCGAATCTCACACAATTCTTTAAATAGTAATTTAAAAGATGTACTTACAAATCTTAACTTATGCGACAGTGATAAATTGAAAAATGCAGCAGTTCTTTTATTTGGTAAAAACCCTTTAAAATTTTTTAGTTCGGTAAGTTTTAGAATAGGTAAATTTAATAATTCCGACTACGAACTTATTTCACAAGATATAATTGAAGGAAATATTTTTAGTATGCCCGACAAAGTAATGGAAATACTAAAAACAAAATATTTAAAATACAATATTTCATACAGTGGTTTACAAAGAATAGAAAAACTTGAATACCCTGAAGATGCTCTTAGAGAAGCAATTTTAAATGCAATAGTCCATAAAGACTATACAGGGGCTCATATACAATTAAGTATTTACGAAAATAAATTAGTGTTATGGAACCCGGGTAAATTGCCTGTTGGCTTATCTATTAATATGCTAAAAGAAAAACATCCTTCAAATCCAAAAAATCCTATTATTGCCGATATATTTTTTAAAGCAGGTTATATAGAAATATGGGGTAGAGGTATTTCTTTAATTTTTAATGCCTGTAAAACAAATAATTTACCCGAGCCTATTATCGAAGAAATTTCTAATGGCTTTCAAATAAGCTTTATTAAAAGTAGAAATAATGGTAGTTTAAAATCTTCAACATATAAAGATAAAATTAATGTCACAGAAAATGTCACAGAAAATGTCACAGAAAATAGAATTATTGAGGAGATTTTAAAAAATAGTAATATAACTACAGGTGAATTAGCTTCAAAACTTAATATTACAAGGCGAACAGTAGCTAGATATATTACAAAACTTAAAAAAAATGGCATTATTAAACGAATAGGTCCGGATAAAGGTGGATACTGGCAAATAATAAAAACTAAATGACCCTAAAAAAACAAGCCATATCAGGAGTAAAATGGACAACAGTTTCAACCATTTTTTTAGCTGTAACACAATTGCTAAAAATATCGGTATTAGCTCGTTTTTTAGACAAAGCCGATTTTGGTTTAATAGCAATTGTAGTATTTGTATTGGGTTTTACAAATTTGTTTATCGATATGGGCTTAACTTCGGCAATACTACACAAGCAAAACATTACAAAAAACGAATATGTCAGTTATTTAAAACAGCAAGATATAAAGATTAGTATGGATAGTAAAGGTAGAGCGTTAGATAATATTTATATTGAACGTTTGCCGTACCATAAAGCAACAATATATTAATCTTAATCCAGCATATGACGGACTAAACTTGTTCAGAGGAATAGACCAATGGATATATAAATATAACCAGAAAGCACATCAAGGAATAGTAAGAGTAAAATCCATAGAAAAATATAAAAATGCAGCTTAATAATTCAACTAAAAATCAACTGAAAGTGGTCTCAATAAATGAGGGTAGTATAAATGTACCAATTTTCAAACTAAAACCATAATAATAAATATGAATCCAAAAACTCCATATCTTTAGTTAAATAGTTATCCACATATTTAATTATTTCATCGTTTTTTAAACCACTTTTAATATATTCTGTTTTAGAATCAGTTCTAACTATTTTATCTAAAACAAATAGTATTTTATTATCTAACAAATATTTTGTAATATATAAAACAGCTTCTTTTAATTCGTAAAATGAAGATTTACTATTTTTTAAAACGGAAATGATATGCCATAAATTTTCAGTTGAAAAAGGACATAGAATATTTAAATATTTTTGATCAAATAGATTTATTTTTTTTATGGTAAAAATGTTACTTCAAAAGTAGATTTCATTATTAAAGCTAAGAATGAATCATCAATTATTAAAAACCTACTAGGAATCATTGCTGCATCAATTAAGGATGTACAATTTACTCTTTTTTCAAGTTTAGGCTCAGTTAATTCAAAATTGAAATCTATACTTCCTTCAAATGGTATAAACTCTTGTTGGATATCTACAGAATAACTTTCTTCACTTTGTGGCAAAACCCCCATTTCTTTTATGTTATTACTTTGATTTAACACATAATATTTCATCTATTTTTTATTTTTATAATTAGCTCCAGACAGCAATTTCACCACCACCCAAACAAACATATTTCTTGTTATTTACATTTAATGACCAACTTTCATACTTAATAGAAGATGAGAAAAAATCAAAAATCATATTGTTACTAAATATAAATGATAATTTTTTTTCATCTTCTAGCAATTTAATCTCTATC
>JAKIUH010000248.1 GCA_021647685.1 Bacteroidales bacterium | reverse complement strand
GCTTCAATAGCAATTTCATCAGGATTATAAGTATCAATTAATTGAATGGTTCTTTCAAATATTTTTTTTAATCGTAAATAATGATCTACGTATTTATTTAAAATGAGTTCGTCCAATAAGACAAATTCCATTTTTTTATTTACTACTTTAATAATACCAAAACCCATAATACTTGTTCCTGGGTCGATTCCTAATATGATAGTTTCTTTGCTCAATTAATTATTGTTTCTTTGCAAGATATACAAAATTTAATGATACAAGAAACCTAAATTGTTTGATTATCAAACAGCTTTAGTGTTAGAATCTGTTTAATCGGGGATAAATGCGGTAACTTTTATACTCTACGTTTATTTATTTAATTTTTTCATGTCTATATTAGGCATAGGGTATTATATTTGAATTTAGTTTAGATACCATAAAATAATTTTCACGCACTTAGGCATGATTAAGTACTTATTCATGTTTTGTGCTTAAAAGTATAAAAAATGAAAACAAACAAATTATTAAAATATTTGCTTATAGCTGCTGCTGTTTTAATTATTTTTGCAATTATCGGAAAAAAAGCCGGCTGGTTTGGTCAGGAAGATGCTGTAAAAGTAAGTACTGAAATAGCTCAAAAACGTACTATTGTTGAAATAATTACTGCAAACGGTAAAATTCAGCCTGAAACAGAGGTTAAACTCAGCCCTGAGGTTTCCGGTGAAATTATTTTATTGAATGTAAAAGAAGGACAGGAAGTTAAAGCCGGTGATTTATTAGTGAAAATAAACCCTGAAATTTATCTTTCAACCATTGCAAGAGTTCAGGCAAGTTTAAATTCGGCAAAATCTAATTTAGCAAATGCTAAAGCACGACTTGCACAAGCTAAAGCACAATTTACTACTGCCGAACTGTCTTTTAAACGAAATGAAAAACTTTGGAGAGACAAAGCCATTTCCGATTCCGAGTACGAAACCGCTCAATCAAACTATCAAGTTGCAAAAGCCGATGTTGATGCTGCGCGCGAAAGTGTTAATGCTGCCCGGTATAATGTTATGAGTACAGAGGCTTCACTGCGCGAAGCACGTGAAAATCTTGCAAAAACTACTATTTATGCACCTATGTCCGGTACTATTTCAAAACTTAATGTAGAAGTAGGCGAACGTGTTTTAGGAACCATTCAAATGACGGGTACTGAGCTATTGCGTATTGCAAATTTAGATTTAATGGAAGTAAAAGTTGATGTAAATGAGAACGATATTGTACGTGTGAAAATAGGTGATACCGCACTTATTGAGGTAGATGCTTATTTAGGTGAAAAATTTAAAGGTGTAGTTACCGAAATTGCTAATTCTGCTTCTGTTACAGGTGCCGGTACCGATCAGGTAACCAATTTTGAAGTGAAAATTTTAATGCTTAAAGATTCATATGCACACTTAATTCCTGAGGGTACAAAAAAGTACTATCCTTTCCGTCCGGGAATGTCTGCTACTGCAGATATTCAAACAAATACTAAGTATAACGTACTTAGTGTTCCTATTCAAGCGGTTACTACACGTAATGATTCTACAGGGGCGGTAAAAAGTATTGCTGCCGGTACTTTAGAAAAAGTCGATAATTTTGATGATAAAGATAAAAAACAAGAAGATGTAAAGAAAAACAAAGAACCTTTAATTGTAGTTTTTGAATATCTTGACGGAAAGGCAATTTTAAGAGTTGTAAAAACCGGTATTCAAGACGATAACTATATCGAAATAATATCCGGTTTAAAAGATAGTGCCGAAGTTATTACAGCACCCTACAGTGTGATTTCTAAAAAATTAAAAAACAATTTAAGTGTTCAAAAAACCGATAAAGACAGGTTGTTTAGTGTAGAAGAAAAATAAATCTAAAATCTAAATTCCTTTATTTAACAATCCATTCCATAGCCTTTTCTAATGTATCAAAAGGTTTGGCTTTGCTTTTTGATAAACGGTTTAAAGCATCCAAAAGTTTCTTAACACCATTAGTGCCTACATAAGCACTTTTTTTAAGATATTTTTTTTGTCGCTCTGCCGATTTTTGAATTTCAGCTAATATAGAAATCATTGCAAATAAGCCGCGCACATCATTAATTTTTAAAATTTCTGTTTTCCCCGATGAAATAAGCAATTCATCAGAATACTTCATATAATTTATCAGCTCCTCCTCATTTAAACCTCTAAAATCACAATAAAGTATTTCTTTTCCTTTATAGTCTATCCATTTAATTTTTTCGTTCATAATTGCCGGTGAGTTTGGTTTGTTTTTGTATGGAGCAAATATATTTAAAAGCATGTGTTCCATAAATTTTTTTTTGATTTATTGATGAAATGCTGTTTTTTTAGTTTTATATGCTTATTTCTTAACACAAACTTAAACTAAGCAGCAGCTCTTTATAAGTAAATTATCCATTCTTTTCTATCTTTGTAACTTGATTTTTTTAAAAATAAGATAAAATTATCTTAATGTAACGCGACAACACAATAAATTATGGCAACATTGAATTATATTTTTGAAACAAGTTGGGAAGTTTGTAATAAGGTTGGAGGAATTCATACCGTTGTTTCTACAAAAGCCATTAGTCTTCAAAAGAAGCTAAAAAATACACTAGTAATGATTGGTCCCGATTTGCATCGGGATGAACACAGTAATCCGGAATTTGAGTGCGATAATAATCTTTTCCCCGAGTGGAAAATAGCCGCAGAAAAGGAAGGTTTAAAAATAAAAATAGGACGATGGAAAATTGTGGGTAAACCCCTTGTAATTTTAATCGATTTTAGCCCTTTTATTGCTCAAAAAAATGAAATTTTTAAACACTTTTGGGAACTTTACCGTCTTGATTCCCTTTCAGGACAATGGGATTATATTGAACCTGCTATTTTTGGATATGCTGCGGCAAAAGTTGTTGAAAGTTTTTATGATTTTTATTTAAGCAAGCAAGATAATGTCATTGCTCATTTTCATGAGTGGATGACCGGTACGGGTATTCTTTACCTAAAAGATAAAGCTCCGGCAATTGCTACTGCATTTACTACTCATGCTACAACTGTTGGGCGCTCTATTGCCGGAAACGGACAGCCATTATACAGTAAACTACATACGTATAGCGGCGATGCCAAAGCCCGTGAATTTAATATTGTTTCCAAACAATCATTAGAGAAAATATCGGCACAACAAGCAGATGTTTATACTACAGTTAGTGAAATTACTGCAGAAGAATGTAAACAATTTCACGAAAAAGAAGTAGATATTGTTACACCCAACGGTTTTGAAGATGATTTTGTGCCCACCGGCAAAGATTTTGAAAAAAAACGTGATGCCGCAAGAAAACAATTACGCAAAGTTGCCGAAACCCTCTTTGGCTACAAACTGCCCGATAAAATTAAATTTGTGGCTACAAGCGGACGTTATGAATTTTCAAACAAAGGTATTGATGTATTTATTGATGCCTTGGGAAAAATTAAAAATCAAAATTTGAATGCAGGGACTACCGTAGCTTTTCTTCTCGTACCGGCAAACAATTACGGTGCACGTAAAGATTTGCAGGATAGTTTAAATAATAATGAGCCATTACTCAATTCAAACAATCGTGTTTTTACTCATTATTTACACGATGCCGAATACGACCCCGTTTTAAATAAAATTCAACATAACAATTTACATAATTTAGAACAGGATAAAGTAAAGATAATTTTTGCTCCGGTCTATTTAAACGGGAATGATGGAATTTTTAACCTTAATTATTGGGATTTGCTTATCGGATTTGATTTAAGCGTTTTTCCCTCTTATTACGAACCTTGGGGTTATACTCCGCTTGAAAGTCTGGCTTTTCATATTCCTACGGTTACTACTACCTTGTCCGGCTTTGGTCGTTGGATTTTAAATGAAGGAATTGAATTGAGCGAGTGCCTGAAAGTTATTGAACGCAATGATGATAACTATTCGTATGTGGTTGATAAAATTGCCGAAACCATCGCTCTATGCAGCCAAAAGGATAAAGAATTTTTTGAGGAAGCACGTAAAAATGCTTTTGAAGTTTCGCGTATTGCGCTTTGGAAAAATTTAATTCACTATTATTTTGATGCTTACGATATTGCACTTAAAAAAAGTGTTTTGCGAAGCAAAGATATTATACCACATGAAACCAAGCTAACATCTATTGTTACACATAAAAGTAATAAACCGGTTTGGCGACACATACAAGTAAGTTCAAAAGTACCCGAGAATTTTTCCCGTCTTGAAGAATTGGCGAATAATCTTTGGTGGTCTTGGAA
The DNA here is from genome assembly GCA_021647685.1 of Bacteroidales bacterium. Taxonomy (GTDB): domain Bacteria; phylum Bacteroidota; class Bacteroidia; order Bacteroidales; family NBLH01; genus NBLH01. The sequence continues at coordinate 2,592 of JAKIUH010000248.1, read as the reverse complement.
TTTTGACGCCCAAAATTTATTCAGCTATATTAATCCCGAGCGTTGGAATGAATTGCAGAAAAATCCTATTGCACTTTTACACTGCATATCATACGACCGGTTTAAAGAATTAGCCAAAGATGAGTACTTTAATAATTTATATAAAAAAGTAATTGCTGATTTTAATAATTACTTAAATCGTCAGTACAACAAAAAGCTGCCTTCCATTGCTTATTTTAGTATGGAATACGGTATTTCTAATGTATTAAAAATATATTCGGGAGGTTTGGGTATTCTTGCCGGCGATTATCTAAAACAGGCTTCCGATTCAAATATGGATATGGTAGCCGTGGGCTTGTTGTATAAATACGGATATTTTCGTCAGGTTTTATCCATGAACGGCGAACAACAAGTAGATTATAAGGAGCAAAATTTTGCACAAATGCCATTAAAACGTATTCAGGATAATCAGGGACATCCTGTTTTTGTTGAATTGGCGCTACCGGGGCGTGTAGTAAAAATTCAAATTTGGTTAGCTCAAGTTGGTAAAGTGCAATTATTTTTGTTAGATACTGATATTCCCGAAAATCAAAAAGAAGACCGTGAACTAACATGGCATCTTTACGGGCGAGATAACGACTACCGATTAAAACAAGAACTGATTCTTGGTGTAGGGGGAATTAGAGCATTAGCCAAAATGAATATTCAGAAAGATGTTTATCATCTTAACGAAGGACATGCAGCTTTTGCCGGAGTTGAGCGTATTAATCAGTTAATAAACAATAAAATGCTTCGTTTTGCCGAGTCTTTGGAGATAGTAAAAGCATCAAGTTTGTTTACCACACACACACCTGTTCCGGCAGGACACGACACATTTACCGAAGATGAACTTTTGCCCTATTTAGGACACTATCCTGAAAGATTAAAAACTACTTGGGAAAACTTTATGGATTTAGGACGTGCACGTGCGGGAAATACTTCCGAGAAATTTTCAATGAGCTATTTGGCAAGTCATCTTTCACAAGAGATTAATGGGGTGAGCCGTTTACATGGAGAAGTTACCAAGAAAATGTTTAATAAACTTTGGGAGGGATACTTCCCCGAAGAATCGCATATAGGCTATGTTACCAACGGAGTGCATCTACCAAGCTGGGCTTCGGAAAATTGGTTGAATTTGTATAAAGATTTATTTAAAGATAAATTTATTGATGAACAATCAAATATTCATTTATGGCAAAAGTTAGATGAAGTATCTGATAAACAAATCTGGGATTACAGGAAAGCTGAAAAAAAGGCTTTATTTGATTACATTAAAGAGTATCTTGATGAAAAAGGTACTCGATTGTTTGAAAACCCAAAATACGTTGCAACAGTACGTGAGGAATTAAATGAAGAATATTTAACCATTGGGTTTGCACGCCGTTTTGCTACTTATAAACGTGGAAATTTACTTTTAAAAGATATTGAACGTTTAAAAAAATTATTGAATAAAACCGATAAGCCGGTGCGCTTTATATTTGCAGGAAAAGCGCATCCCAACGATGGTGGAGGACAAGCCATTATAAAAGAAATTGTTAGCCTTTCAAAACAGCCTGATTTTATTGGACGAATTATTTTCATTGAAAATTACGATATTGAAATTGCAAAAAAACTGGTACAGGGGGTTGATATTTGGCTGAATACACCAACACGTCCGCTGGAGGCATCCGGTACCAGCGGTATGAAAGCCGTAATGAACGGTGTGTTAAATTTTAGTGTTTTAGATGGTTGGTGGGTAGAAGGTTATCGCGAAGGCGCAGGATGGGCATTACCCGAAAAACGAACTTATGAAAATCAAGAATTTCAAGATCAATTAGATGTTGAAACCATCTATAATTTACTTGAAAACGAAATTATTCCGATGTATTATGAATTAAACAAACAGGCTTATTCTGAACGGTGGGTACAAATGATACGCAAAAACATTAAAGAAATTGCCCCTGAGTTTACCATGAAAAGAATGCTTGATGACTATATAAATCGATTTTACAAAAAACTGTATGCACGCAAAACCGAGATTAATGCGAATGATTATCAATTAGCAAAAGAATTGGCTGCATGGAAAAAACGTGCGATTATGTTTTGGGAGCAAATTCATACTGAAGATATTCAGATTTCGGAAGCCCTTAAAGGCAGTATTGAAATAGGAAAAGAATATCACGGAAAAATCATTTTAAAATATGATGAAAGTTTGGATATTGATGTGGGTGTTGAAATTGTAATTACAATGAAAACCGATGAAGAATTAAAAGTTTTGGATATAATTCCTTTAAAACTGGAAAAACAAGAAAACGGAAAAGCATATTATTCGGCGCGATTTATTCCTTCAAAACCGGGTAATTTTAATTTTGGTATTCGTGTATATCTAAAACATCCTAAACTGCTTTACAGACAAGATTTCAGCTATTTAAAGTGGGTCTAATTCATTTAATAGTACGCAGTATTCTGTAGGTTGTAAAGGTGTTAAATTGCAATTAGTTACCTGTCTGAGTCCTGTGGACTGCCAAATTTTAGCAAAATGCAAAATATAAAATATTACAAAATGGCTGACTTTATTGACAGACCTTTTTTTAA
>JAKIUH010000247.1 GCA_021647685.1 Bacteroidales bacterium | reverse complement strand
TTAATTTAGAAAACTATAATATAAAAATAAACGAATTTCTTTCAAGCAATCTTATTCATTCAAAGAAATATCAACTGACGCCTTATATAATTTTATTAATAATTATTATTTTAATTGTAACAAGAGCCATAACCATGGCCATGCGCTCAATATTTTTGAATAAGATAAAACATGAAAAAAATATAGATTACGGCAATTTTAACATTTATAAATTAGTAAATTATGTAATTTGGATTTTAGCTATATTCATTGTTTTAGAACTGATAGGCATACAACTTACCATTGTACTGGCCGGTTCAGCTGCTTTATTAGTTGGAGTAGGAATTGGGATGCAACAAATTTTTAATGATTCAATTTCCGGTTTTTTCCTATTGTTTGAACGTAGCCTAAAAATTAATGATGTAGTAGAAATTGACGGTATTGTCGGCAAAGTGAAAGATATAGGTATTCGAACTTCCCGGATTATTACCTATGATAATATTGAAATGATTGTACCCAATTCAAAACTGGTGAGTGCTACGGTAATAAATTGGAGCTCAAACGACCATAAAACACGTTTTTTTCTAAAAGTAGGCGTAGCCTATGGAAGTGATGTGGCGCTGGTGAAAAAAATACTAATTGAAGTTGCTAAATCACATTCACTAATACTGCCTAGCCCCTCTCCCATTGTTCTATTCAGTGATTTTGGCGACTCCTCATTAAACTTTGAGCTTGGATTTTGGACAAAAAAGACCTTTGAACACAAAATCATACTCAGCGATTTAAGATTTGCAATAGATAAAAGGTTTAGAGAAAACAATATCACGATTCCATTTCCTCAAAGAGATATTCATATTATTAGTAATAAATAAAATATACTTATTTAGTATATTTAGTATCATATATTTAAATCTCAGATAATCAACATGTTGGACAAAGCACACAAACTTTAAACATACTTTTTTAGTATATTTTATGTAGAATTTATACAAATTATTTTGACATTATGTAAAGATTACATATATTTGTACCGAAATACTTTACATTATGTAAATAAAATCATACAACTATGCAAAAAGAAACAATTAAAAAATTAACTAAAGCGATTCCTGATTTACTAAAGGAAGTAACTAAGTATCTGAAAAATAACCTACATAGTACCGGACCAAAAGCCATTTTAAGCGCAACCGGAACCGTAGGTTTGGTTGTGAAATTATTCGGTCATAGTATAATCGAAGAATATTTTGCCCGATTAGCAAAGCGCAAACTTGATGATTACGGAAGTCCTACCTATTTGCTTGCCGCATTTGAGCAAGCCGAAGCATCAATGAAACATCTCTCTAATAAATACAGGGAAAATGTTTTAATGGAAACAGCCTTAGATGCACTGGAAAACATTCTTGAAAATTTAGAAGAAGAAATAGAATTTGATAAATCAAAAATTATCATTGTATTTCAACCGAAATATCATCCTGCGGTACTGTATGTTAAAAATACGTATATAAAACTTTTCAAGGATGTAGGCATTAGCGAACAGGCAATTAATGATTTTACAAAGCACTTTAATGAAAACATTGGTACTCAGGTAATTAAAACTTTTGGAGCCAGTTATAAAGATCATTTGGAACAAATTGCTGAGCTGCGTTTGAGTGAAATTGAAACGGATTTTCTTTGGAAAATGAAAAATCTGGATAAAATCGGTTTTAATGAGTCAGAAAATCTTAAATACGAAAAAACATTTGCAAAATGGAAACCCGTGGAGGATTTTCTCGATATCGACGATATTGATTTTGGCGCACAAAGAACCGAAGAAGAAGAAGAAAACCTGCAACCTGTTGAACGGCTCATTGAAGACTATTTTAACTACGAACCACTGAATAACCTAAATAAAATTTTGTTTATTTTGGGTGATTTTGGAAAAGGTAAATCTGTATTCTTACGTCATTACGCATCGAAACTGGCAAAAGAATACTTACAAACCGGCGAAGGTTTATTTCCTGTTTATTTTAATCTGCGCAACTATAAAAGTTACTCAAACGACTACAAATTAGGCATAATTGCCGATTATCTGGAAACAGATTTCGGTATCCAAATAGACGATGCGTATTTTCGTAATAAAAAGTATGTATTTTTGATTGATTCCTTAGATGAAAGCGGTGATTTATCCAAATCAGCTATTGATAATGTAATTACGTCCATAAAATCTATTCAAAATCTTGATAAAACAAAATACCGCACTAATCGAATTATTATCACATCACGTCCTTTTGATGGCGGGCTGTATCAGCAATTAAAAAATCATCATCCGCACATTATCAAAAATGGTTACAATCGTGATGTTGAATACTTTATTTCTCTTTACGGATTTACCAAGCGGCAGTTTAACAATTGGATGATTGATACATTGATGAATTATCCGGAATTTAAAGAATTGGAAACAACAGGCTTAACCCAAAAGATTCAGCAAAGTATTATCGATTTAAAATATTTGGATATTTATGATGAACTTTTATTAAACGGAACTTTATCAAGAAGCGAACTACGCCGTCCGATATTCGCTTATATGATATTTAAACTATTGGTCAATAATATCGATTTTTCATTAGTCGGAAAAATTGGCGTTTATTTGTCATTTATCAATTTGCTCACCCGCGAAGCAAAATATATTGGCGACCGGTTTCAGTTGGATTTAAAGCAAGAATTTGAATTTCGCAACATTCTTCATTCAATTTCTGCTTTATCTATGTACGAATGGCACAAAGGAAACCAATGGAAATTAAAAAAAGCCGATATTTGCCGTGTTCTTGATGGTGAAAATACCAATGAAAGTGATGATGAAATACTGGAAAGGTATAAAGATCAAGGAGTACTGGAAATTGAATTTCTTTCACATTCTTATTTTGGCGAGAATGACAACATTTTGCATTTTCAACATCAATCTTTTGCCGAAATATTATTGGCTGAATATTATCTGAAAGTATTTATAAAATTTGCCCTTGACGAGGATTATGATATTGAAAAAGCAAGGGTAAAATTAATGCTTGGCGAACCAACCGGGCAAACTATTCAGTTTTTTGTGGATATGCTTCGCCTTTTACGTTCTTCTGCTATACAATCAAATTCAGAAAAAGTAATTCAAAAGCGCAAATTACTCTTTCCTTTGATGGCATCATTGGCAACCAAACGTTTTAATAATCTGTTTTGTCATGATATATACTATGAATGGTTTAAAAAATACGATATTCCGCTAAATACACCGGATTATCCGCAGGAAAGTTTGGAAAACTGGTTTTTTACACCTGAAAAAATTCAAAAAATCATTGACTTTGCACGCGAAGTGCTCACATCCGATACAAACCATTTACTAATTAAAGGAAAAAGCAATACAGCACTCTTTGATAAAGAAGTATTTAGTATTCAAAAAACAAAATTAAGAAGAATTCCACCGGATATAGATAAATGGTTAGCCTTGCTCGTTGGAAATATTTTATACAATAATGAACGGGAGAAACTTTATTTTAATTCAAGCATCAAAGAATTTGATTATTTCTTTGAAATGATTCGCAATTGGAATTACTACTCTATTACCGATTCATCACCATACTGGGCAAAACAGTTATTTAAAGGCATTAATATGGAAAATAACCGTGATGAGTATAATTTATCGCATGCAAATTTAACGGGCTTGGATTTTTCTTACTCAAAACTCAAACTTCTAAATCTTTCCGCTTCACGAATTGGCGGCTGCAAGTTCAGGCACGTAAGTTTTGAAGATGTGGATTTGTCTTTTTGTGAACTAACAAATGCACAAATTGCTAATATTAAATATATTAAAGGTATTTTTGATATCGGTTTTTGTATTCTAAGTCCCGAGATATTTTTTCCTCCGCAATTGGCTCGAAAATTTTATGATTCCGGATTTATGGGTTATCAAAAAAGCTTTATTCCTGAAAGCGGATTTTCTACGGTAGCACAAATTTTCGGGACATTAAAAGGATTATTGAAATACGGAATTAATCATAACTTATTTTCAAAAGACGAAATAAGTACCTGGTTCCGTTTTGAAACTTCGCATCTTGAAGATTTATTTAAAAGATACCTTCGCGAACTTACAAGTGCTGATGAGACATTAGCTATTTAGCGAATAAATAACATAAAACGCGCATAGTTGTTAGTAAGCAGCCTGAAATATTAAGAAGACAATATGTTCAGGCTGTTTTTATAAGCTCAATTCTTTACGAATAATTTCCTGCAAAAAAGCAATCATTTTTTCTTGTGAACGGATATAATTAATCAAACTTTGTATGTTTTCATCCTTTGCATTCAATAATAGATGAACATGTGTAGAAACATTATCCTCATTTTCAGCAAAATTTTTTACTGAATTTTTAGTGTTCTCATGTTTATTTTGATTGTTTTCCGCTTTGTCTAAAAATAATCTATCAGTGTAAACCTTGTCAGAATTAATAGTATCCTCTTGCAACATTTTTCCATTTCCGGTATAAAGCCATTCCAAAGAAATACCGTTTTTATAAAAAAAGTAAATATACTCATTAGGTATATTCATAATTTTACCGTTTTCAATTTCACTCACGGTTTTTTGTTTGATACCAAGTGAAGTAGCAATTTTCAGCTGGTTAAATTCCAAGTATTTACGAGCTTCTTTTAATCGAATATGGATATTTAGATTATTCACTGATAATATGGTTTATTTATCTTTTAAATAGAATATTGTAAACTATAATTAAAAAATTATACATTTTAGTTATTTTTTTTACATAATATTTTGAAATAATAAAAATATATTATACTTTTACATTATAAAACTAGAATAAATATACGGAATTATTATTCTAGTTGACACTTTAATAGAATATTTAGTTTTATACAATATACCAAAATTAAATAAAAAATATACTATGCGCTCAATTATTCAATTTTTTTATTAACTAATTATTAACAAAACTTATAAAACAATGGAAAACACGATTAGGGTAGAACGCGCAAAGAAAAGAATCAGTCAGGAAACACTTGCTAATGCTGTAAATGCTACCCGACAGAGCATTCACCTGATTGAAAATGGGAAAACTGATCCTAAACTTAGTTTAGCCGCGAAAATATCAAACTTTTTCGGACTTAAAATAGAAGATATTTTCGATGTTAAAAGTGCTAATAAATTAAAAAATTAACTGTTTTTTTATGCTAAACCTATTTTACTATGGAAACCATTACAACTGCAAAATCTTTTGCACAAACCAACTGTGCTGTATATTCTACGGCATTAAATGACAAAAACCATGCTGTTTTAAACCCGCTAAATAAAATGACCAAGCTTAAAAACAAAACAAAACCTGATACCGCAAGATTTTACACAATTCAAAACGGTGCTGTTGAAGAAAATATAGCTTTCATTGATGAAGAAAGCGAACAGTTTAACTATCTTAGCGATAATGAATATGTCAAAGAGGTAATACTTGTATTAACCGGTAGTGAACAAGCTAAGTATTTAGAAAACTTATTTAGTGAATTAAAAGACCGTTTACATACTGTCATTTACGAACAAAATAGTTCATTTGATCTGCTTTTATCAGATGAAAGTATATGTGTTCTTAAGACGGATTCTATTACTTCGGCTGTTACCGAATCATACAGAATTGCCCGTGACGGACAAACCATATTTTTCCCAAACACACATCCAGACTTTGATTTTTTTAGCCATATAAACTTTTCATAATATACGCTTATCGTATATTTATTAAAAATCTATTATTATGACAGAAAAAACATATTCCGAAACAAAAAGAGAATATATAGAAAACTATTTTTTCTCAAAAAAGCCGCAAGCTCTATCTGTAAATGCTTATATATATGCAATATCTGTTATTATATTGTTCAGTGTTGCATCTATGTTAATGTTTCAGAGTAAATCAATTGCTATTTTAACCGGTGCAACTATAGGCTTATTGTTTTTCAGGATATTTTTATATCCTTACAAAATTAAAAAACGCCGCTTTGAGATGCGTGTACCGGACGTACAAATCAATAAATGGCTTATTGAAGATTTAAAAATAAAAATCAAACAAAAAGCAATTGATCATTTACTGCTTCATGATGAGCCTTTAACCGATGAACAATTTATCATTATCCCTTATCCTGTTTTTCACCCAACTCAAAAAATTGGTGATGAGCAACTACATCGCGTAAGCACCAAAGACGGCTTCTTTAATTATTCTGTTTGGAATGTACAAGTACTTGTTTTAGGAATGAATTATTTAAGCTACTATTTTTGCAGTTACAACTGGTTAGATGATACTATTTTAAATGAAAAATCCAGTGAATTTTTTTATGAAGATATTGCATTGGTAAAAAGTGATGTCGAGCAGGTTAATTTTGCATGTAAATGGAACAATGGTTTATTAAACGAAGCACATATTCTTAAATTAATCAATATTTCCGGCGATTTTCTATATCTTGTTACTGAACTTCCTGAGTTGCAACAATCTCCGGATACTGTTATCAATCAAGAACACGCTGTTCAGGTATTACGTATAATTTTGCGTCAAATCCGTAAAAATAAAAAACCTAATAATGACCCCATAATACAATTTCCTACCGGCTCATCACAAACAGATGATAAATTGCTGGAAAGTGCATAAGAATAATAGAGCCTGTAATTTATTAAGAGGACTTAGATTTTTCAAAAAAACAACTACCAACTGTGATATATCCAAAAAATACCGACAAAAATTGCTATCGAAGCTGCTAATGCGTTTAAATATTGGTACGGCTGATATTTAGCTTTATTGGAAACTTTATTGCTGATAAAGCCTAAAAGTATTGAAAAAAATACCATAGCAATAATAGTTCCTACTGCAAAACCGCTTAAATACATTACAGCAGCTGTTTG
>JAKIUH010000246.1 GCA_021647685.1 Bacteroidales bacterium | reverse complement strand
TATGCTTATAGCATAGGGCAGGGGAGTAACCGTTTAGTACCTGCACTTAGTTCATGTATCAGTTGCGAAGCCGATCATAAATGGGACTATGCACATCAAGGGAAAACACAAGATCACACACGTAGTGTGCGCTTAAATGCAATAAACAACCCCTATACCGTAGTCATTGGTGTTGCCGGTGCCGAAGGATTATCTGAAGGTGATTTTGAGCTGCAAGTGCATCTTGAAACCAGAGTTGAAGAAAGCGGAGAGCAAATGCCTGTAAAAATGTATTCTGCAAAGGCAGAAAAGGGACAAGTAATGGCTTATAAAGGCGACTTATCTGAAGGCACCAAAATATACGATTTATCCTGGGCATGGAATAGCTCGGTTGCCTGTTTTCCCGAAACACAAAAGAAAAAATTTACCGGTAATCATATCCTTTATATAACAGAAATTCCAAGATATTCTATTATGGATATAGAGTTGATACCCGATGATCCGAATGCGAATATGAGCTTATACGCATATTCAATTGGGACAAATTCAGAGGCGTATGTTCCTAATTTGAATTCATGTGTAAGCTGTGAAGCCGACCATAAATGGGATTATAAAAAAAGAGGGAAAACACAAGATCATCGCAGGTTTGTCAGCCTTAACGCAATTAACAACCCATATAAAGTAGTTATAGGCGTTACCGGTGCCGATGGTTTGGATAAAGGAACTTTTGTATTGAAAATCAGTACAAAAAGCAGATAAATATTATGCCTAATCCGGCTTTATTGCATCTTTATTTTGTTTTTGGGTGCTAAATATAGGAACCGTAAAAGCCATATTTATAAAAAGACCTTGACTAATGGATTGAAAAATCCCGTTAGGGTCTTGATTTAAAATATTGTATAGCCCTTGCCTGAATAAAAAGCCTATTTGCATGCTGCTTTTGTCAATTTTAATAGTATATGATAATCCAAGTGCTACACCATAATCAAACTTTTTGTAGGCAGTTTGCAAGGAATCATAATTTATAAGCACAGAATCAATATTTCCTATTCTGCTGTAATTATTATTAAATGAGTAACCTATATAAGGACCGAATTTTATAAATAAACCGTGCTCTTTTTTTTTGGAGAATTTCAGGTAGGTCAAAAACTCAAATTCAGTAAAATCCATTAAAAAGTTAGCCTTTCCACCTTCCGGAGTTTTTTCAACCCATCCTTTTTGAGTATATAAAAAAGATGCTTGAACCCCAATCTTTTGTTTATTAAGATATTGAAATAATATACCTCCATTGTATAGAGGTATAAAATCAAAATACATTTTTCTTTGAAAATTATCTTGAAAAAAGTATTGTCCGTATCCGTATCCGCCTTTAAAGCCTATTTCAATTTGTGCCATTGCCGGAAAATAGATTAGTGTATAAATTAATACTGAAATCGATATTTTTAAAAAAAGATGCTTCATGCCTGTAAATCTATAAAAATAATAATAAACTAACTGCCATAAGAGCCATTCCTGAAATTAATCCGTAAATTGCCAAATGGTGTTCTCCGAATTCTTCAGCTGCAGGTAATAGTTCATCTAATGAGATAAAAACCATAATTCCTGCTACAAAAGCAAACATTAAACCAAAAACAACATTGTTTAAAAACGGCATTAATAATAAATAGCCGATAACAGCTCCGAGAGGCTCTGCCAATCCTGAAAGAAATGACAAAGTAAATGCTTTTTTTCTATTGCCAAGTGCATAAAAAAGCGGTATTGAAACGGCAATACCTTCAGGTATGTTGTGGATGGCTATTGCAACAGCAATAGATACCCCAAGCGCCGGATCTTGTAGCGCAGCAACAAAAGTAGCCAGCCCTTCGGGGAAGTTATGAATAGCGATGGCAATTGCCGACATAATCCCCATTTTTTTTAGTCGCTCGGTTTTTAATTTAAAATCGCCTTTTTCAATTTTATCAATGGCTTCAAGTGTTCTTATTTCATGCGGGTTTTCAATTGAAGGCACTAAACGGTCAATGAACATAATGAGTAAGATACCGGTAAAAAATGCAGCAACCGAATATAAAATTCCTGTATGGCTGCCCAGCTCTATTACAAGTATTTTTCTCGATTGTTCAAGCAGTTCTACAAAAGATACATAAATCATTACTCCTGCCGAAAAACCTAAACTAACAGTAAGTAATTTTGTATTGGTTCTTTTAGCAAAAAATGCCAATGCACTGCCTATGCCCGTAGATAGACCTGCAAACAATGTTAGTACAAAAGCAATTAATACATTATTTTCTATCATGATTTATCAGGAATAATTTTGGAAGCGTAAAATTCGATAAAAAAAATGGAGCATCAAAATTTGATACTCCGGTTTTAAATGATTAAGTATAAATAAATACTTCTAAAGGTTGCATTTACTAACTGATTAATTTCATTAAACGTTCAAATATTCTAACAAACGATTTTAAGTTTAAAAGCCCAATTCTGTTTTTATATCTTTTAGCCAATTATTTAAACGTTCTTGGCTAAGGTCTTCTTGCGTGTCTTCATCTAAGGGTAAACCCATAAATTTATTATTAATTATTGCTTTTGAATGATTAAACTCATAATTGTCAGGATTGACAAAGCCAACCAATTTTCCACCTTTCTCTATAATTTTTTGTCCAAGTTCACCCATAGCATCCACAAAGTAATCGGCATAAAGAATATGGTTGCCCAAACCGTATAGTGCTACTGTTTTATTTGTAAAATCAGCATTGTCTAGTTTGGGTAAGAAAAAATCCCAGCCTACTTTTTTATACTCCGCATCCCAGTTTTCGCGCCCAACGGTTGAAATGCCCAAAATAAGTTTATCATAGGGTTTTAAAGCATCTACTAGAGTGTTTTCATCCACCAAAATTAAATCTACTTTATCTTTTCCTATTTTTTCTGCAATAATTTTTGCAATCCTTTCAGTACTTCCTTTTGCCGGAGCGTAAAATAGTCCTATTCTATTCATTATATACCTTTTTATAGAATTTAATTTACATTGAAAATTGTTAAAATCTACCTGTAATTGGTTTAATTTTTGATAGATTTTTAGGGATGCTAAATTAGTATAAATTAATGTACCAAAAAAAAGTTTAAACATATTCAACAACATCTAAAAATAATTTCTTATTGTGTGTTGAAATGTTTTTTGTGTTTTAAGCTCTTGAATTATAATGATATATATTCAATGTTTGATTTGTTTTCCTATCAAGATCAGTTGCTTTTTTTCAGGTAAATTACCAATGGATATACTAATTTTGGTAAAATAAAATATTAGACATTTCGTTTTATTAGGCATTGTTCTTTATAGTGTGAATTAAACGAAGTGAAGAAATTTAATTTTATTATTATTGATTTATAAAAATTTCTTTTATTTTTGTTTTATAAAGTTTACATTTGTGATTTTGTCGCAGGTGTAAAATTTGCAATTAAAATTTGCTGACTTAGATTTTTCCAACGTATGAGACAAACAACTAAGAGATCGTTAAAACTTACTTATGACCTGTTTAGCAGGGTTAAAACCGGTGATTTTGAGTATATTTATCGTGGTGCCTTTACCCAAAATTTAACACGAAAAATCTTGTCGTTGGCAGAAAGTAATTTGCAGCGTTTTGTAGATAAAAGTTCGCTGCAAAACCGGATTTATTTTATAATGGTAGAAGGTTTACAAAATGTTACACGCCACCAGGAGCCTACAAACGATAGTAAATCGGAACATGCCGGAATTTTTGCAATACAAAAGGTTGAAAATCGCTATATTATAACTACAGGAAATACTATTGTTAATACAAAGGTTGATTCATTAAAGCAACGGCTTGAAAAGGTAAATAATTTAGACAGAGAAGAATTAAAAAAATTGCATCGTGAAATATTAAGTACCGGTGAATTATCCGATAAAGGTGGTGCCGGATTAGGCTTAATTGAAATGGCTCGGCGTTCTGGAAACCGCTTGACTTTTGATTTTGAGTATATTGATTTATACTGGTCTTATTTTTATTTACAAACCGAAATTCCCAGCCGTACTTATGCTCGAGATGCAGCAGAAGAACTGGAAGAGAGTAATGCTATGCGAGATATTAAGCATCTCAATCATATTCTGGATAAAAAAGATATTTTATTGAATTTCAACGGAAGTTTTAATCAAAATAATATACTAAGCCTTCTATCTATAATAAAAGGGCAAATGCGTGTAAACAAATCGGCCAAAAAAGTTTATTATATTATGGTAGAAATGTTGCAGAATATTAGTAAGCATGGTAATTTTCACGAAGAAAATACTGATGGAAATCCAGGTATTTTTTATTTGGGACAAACTGAGGATGAGTATGTTTTAACCTCAGGAAACTATATTCCAAATGAATATGTAGCTGATGTAAAAGAACGCTTAGATATTATTAATGATATGGATAGTAACGAGTTAAATGAGTATTTTAATAAAATTTTATTAGACCAAAATGTTATTGATCCTAAAAAAACAGGCTTGGGCTTTGTAGATATGCGTTTAAAATCCAGCCGGAAAATAGCTTATGATTTTAAAGAAATAGACGATAAATATTCATTTTTTACATTACAAACTAGTGTTCAAATAAATTAAAAATATTTTACTGAATGGAAGCATTGATAATTAAAGCGACAGAAGATACACCGGAAATTATTTTTGATCCGGAGAATGAGGTTTTTGAGATTTCCAATGTATCTCTTCCTGAAAATGCAATTGAGTTTTATGCACCTGTACTTGACTGGTTGAAGAAATATATGAAAAATCCTTTGCCTAAAACGGTTTTTAATTTTAATATAGAATATCTTAACACTGCCTCGTCAAAACAGATTTTTGAACTTATTTTTTTGATTGATAAAATTAATGAGCATAGTGATGTATTAATACGTTGGCATTATGATGCGATTGATGAAGACATGAAATCTTTGGGTGTTCGTTTTACTCATTTGGTGAAGGTGAAATTTGAGTTGGTAGAGTATGAAAAGGATGAGGAGGAAGAAGAGGATGATTTTGAATTTTAATTAATTTTAAAGAAATATATTATTCTAAGCCGGAAATTTTCCGGCTTTTTTACTTTTTTAAATTCTTATCCCGATAACCAGAACATCATCAATTTGGCGATTGTAGCCTTTCCATTGGTCAAATTTTTGTTCGATAAAAGCTCTCTGTATATCTATTGGTTGGTCAGCCACGCTTGCAAGCATTTTTTTGAAGCGGTTAAGCATATACTTTCTACCTCTTTTACCGCCAAATTGGTCAGGGTAACCATCGGAAAATAAATAACACATATCACCTTTTTGTAGTTGTAGGATATGATTGGTAAATTTTGCTCTTTCATCATAATATATACCAATGGGCATATCGTCTCCTTTTATGTCAAATATTTCCTGTTCGTTACTTTCATTTTTTCGTACAATAAACAATGGGTTGTTTGCTCCCGCAAACTGAACTTCGTAGCTATCCCTGTCAATAATGCAAAGTGCTATATCCATTCCATCTTTTGCTTCACCTTCTTTACCGGTTTGCCGGAGAGAAAGTTTAACACTGTTTCGTAATTCTGTAAGTATTTCACCTGCATTCATTTCATATTCCGAAATGCGTCCTGAGATTTCGTTTAAGAAAGTAATTCCCAACATGCTCATAAATCCGCCGGGGACTCCATGACCGGTACAATCGGCTGCAGCAATTAATATTTTATTGCCTTTTTGGCTCGCCCAATAAAAATCACCGCTGACAATATCTTTGGGACGGAACATAATAAAATACTCGAGCAATAACTTTTGCAGAAAATCATCAGGGGGTAAAACGGCTGTTTGAATTTTTTTAGCATAGTATATACTGTCGGTAATTTTTTCTTTCTGGCGTGCTATTTCTTCTTCTGCAAGTTTAATTTTAGTTACATCTGCATCAATGGCAATAAATTTTCTTAATTCATCATTTTCATCAAAAATGGGAGTCATGCTGGTTTGAATCCAAAGTTCATTTCCTGATTTTGTATAAGTTTTTGAAGTATAGGTAATTGATTTTTTGAAAGCTATTGCCTCGGCAATCTCATCAATGATATTTGGATTTAAACTTGTAAGAAATAAATTGGTTCCGTATTCATGTGCAAATTCTTCGAAAGTAACACCCAGTAAACGTGTAAAACCATCGTTTACCCATTCAATTTCGCCGTTTGAATCAGCAATGACCACTGAATTGTCTGTTTTGCTGGCAACCAATGAAAGTTTTTCCAGTTCTACGTTTTTCGCTTCCAGTTCTGCGGCTTGTTCCATAATCATTTGGTTCTGCCTCAGTATTTCGTTTTCGGCTTCTTTTATTTTGGTTATGTCCGAATCAATAAGTACCAGTTTGGTAACTTCACCACTTGCATCTAATATTGGCGAAAGGGTTGTTTGTGCCCATTTTTCTTCGTTATTTTTTGTAGTAACAAATGATTCATAAATCACCGGAATTTTTTCGTTAATGCATTTATAAAACAAGTTTTCTATATCAGGATGGTTACTTGCTTTTAATAAATTATTCATATTTTGTTCTACAAGCATTTGTAAAGTAAAGCCATACATTTTGGTAAACCCGATATTTATCCATTCAAAATCACCATTGGTTTCTAAAATAACTACTGCAGTAGATGTTTCGCTGGCAACAATCGACAATTTTTCCAGTTCTTTATTTATTGCTTCTAATTCAACTGCTTGTTGTTCGATTTCTTTTTTCTGTGCTGCCAATAATTGGTTATCTCGCCTTTTTATTCGATAACCTCTTAAAATAAAAAAGCTTAATATTAAAATAATTATCAATAAGATAACAAATATTGTGAGTACGATTTGTTGGAATTTTATTTTTATGGTTTGTTTTCTTATCTCTGCATTTTGGGAAGAAATAAGTCT
>JAKIUH010000245.1 GCA_021647685.1 Bacteroidales bacterium | reverse complement strand
CTGAATACTAATACTTCCAGACCTATTTTTCAATTATCTGATAAACATAAGAATAATTTTGAAACACCCAAAGATAAAACATAAATACTGATTATCAACTATTTATATGGGTGTTGCAAAAAAGTGATGAAAACAGGAAGAATATTAAGAAACTCTTCAAGTTTTTCTTGCATATTATTGCCCTTTACATACAAACGGTGAACTTTATATTTCATGAGTTTATTTTTTAATTATTTTTAATGGTCTCATGAACCCGAAGGCTCAGCGAAGCTAAACATCCACGAATATACAGGTTTACTCTTATTTAATCATTTCTGGCAAGTTTGTGAGAACGCTTTGCTAAGTTTCCCTGTGTGCCTAATTTATTAATTATGGATGTTTCATAATTTTGCATAACTTTCAAATTTTCTTACATGCTACAATAACAAAGTTACAATATTTTTACTTTGGTGTTGTCATTAATTTAAAGAAAAGCTGAATAAAAGATATAAAAAGTCGTTACATTTCCACTTCTACACTAACCGGACAATGATCGGAATGCATTGCATCGGGGTGAATACCGGCAGATTTTATTTGAGTTTTTAGATTTTCTGTAACTATATGATAATCAATGCGCCAGCCTTTATTTTTAGCACGTGCTCCTGCCCTGTAGCTCCACCAGCTGTAATTGTGTGGCTCGGGATTAAATATTCTGAACGTATCCAGTACACCGTCATCCATAAACGATTGAAACCACTCGCGCTCTTCGGGTAAAAAACCCGATGTTTTTTGTTGTTTTTCCGGATTATGAATATCTATCCATAAACGGCAAATATTGTAATCGCCGGCAATAATTAATTTAGAGCGTGTTTTTCTTAATTCACGGATATAATTTTGAAAATCAATCAGCCATTGCATTTTAAAAGCTTGGCGTTCATCTCCGCTGGAACCCGACGGATGATAAACACTTATAACAGAAATATCTCCAAAATCAGCACGCATAAACCGCCCTTCATTATCATACTTTTCTATACCCATACCGTATTCAATGTGATCAGGCTCTTGCTTGCTTAAAATTCCAACCCCGCTGTATCCTTTTTTTTGAGCACTGTACCAATACGATTTATAACCGAGATATTCAAAAAGTTTAGAATCAATTTGTTCCGGCTGTGCCTTGGTTTCCTGAATACATAAAATATCCGGATTTTCTTGCTTAATCCACTCTGCTAAACCTTTATTGATTGCTGCACGAATACCGTTAACATTGTACGAATATATTTTTTTTGTCATTTTTTATTTTTTATAGAACTTTCTTTATTTTTAAATCCTGATACCAATTACCATCATATCGTCAATTTGTTCAATATCTCCCATCCATTTGGTCATGGTATCTTCCAATATTTTTAGTTGTTTATCCATGGAATATGGAGCAATGGCAAGTAAAAGTTTCCTGAAATTTGCCGATAGAAATTTCTTGTGCTTCATCCCGCCAAATTGGTCGGCATATCCATCTGAAAACAAATACAGGACATCCCCAGACTGAATACCGATTATTGTATTTTGGTATGAGTGTTCTTTAAAATCGGTCATGCTTATTGCATATATATCGGGTTTTAAAATATTCAGCTCATACCTTTCGGTGTTATTCTCCTGAATTTTTTTTATCAGATAAACCGGTTGCAATGCACCCGAGTATTCTAAGGTGTTGTTTTTTCGA
The DNA here is from genome assembly GCA_021647685.1 of Bacteroidales bacterium. GTDB lineage: Bacteria > Bacteroidota > Bacteroidia > Bacteroidales > NBLH01 > NBLH01. Next base: position 5,196 of record JAKIUH010000245.1, on the reverse strand, counting down.
TCAATCATACATACAGCAACATCCATACCGTCATAAGTATCTCTGTTTTGTTCGGTACGTGAAATAGAGCCTTTCATTTGTTGATGTAGTTTGTTTAAAATCACCGAAGGGTTTAAAAATTCTTTACCGGAAACGGCTCTGTTTAAAACATCGTTTAACATGGATATACCCAGAGCCGAAACAAAAGCACCGGGAACTCCGTGTCCGGTACAGTCGGCAGCAGCTATTACTGTTTTTTCATTATATTCATCTACCCAATAAAAATCACCACTTACAATATCGCGTGGTTTGTAATATAAAAAATATTCTCCCAGCAATCTCTTTAATTTATTGGGTGAAGGCAGCAATGCATTTTGAATGGTACTGGCATAACGAATACTTGCCTTAATATCCTGATTTTGCGCTTCAATTTTTTTCTGATGTGCTAAAATGCGCTCTCTATGCTCAATTAATTGCTCGTTTTGTGTTAAAATTTCTTCTTTTTGTTGTTCAATTTCTGCTTTTTGTTCTTTTATCAGATTAAGTTGTGCCTGAGTAAACTGCGACCATAAGAATTGTGTTTCGATAACAATCATTATGGTAGCTGCCAAACTAAAATATTTTGCATATTTTGCATGAAAATTATAGGCATCATTACCGAGATGTTCCGGAAATTTGAAAACAAACAAAAAAGCAGTTAAACCAATAAAACTTATCAAAAAAAACAACTGAAAAATCAATATTTGTTTTTTTGTAAGTTCAAATAAACCCCAAACTTCCACTTTAAATTCTTCTTCGGCCATATACATTAAAATTTTGCAATATAAAAGTATATAAAAATTGTTTAATTGCAAGATTTATGCCCTGCGATTAAATTTTTCCATTGCATTTTTATTTTTTCTGTTAATTTTGTACAAAACTGCTTAGGATAAATTATGCAAGAACTTATTTTTATTAATAAGAACATGGGGCGTTGGAAAGAATTTGAAAAAAACTCAAATCATAAAACCCAAATGCCACCCGACGAGTTGGCTGCTATGTTTATTCAAATAACCGATGATTTATCATACTGCCGGACATTTTACCCAAATACGGAAACTGAAAAATATTTGAATCAATTAGCAGGGAAAATGCATTATAAAATTTATCAAAATAGAAAGGAAAGTGGAAATAAGATTGTTCATTTTTGGAAAATAGATTTGCCCCTTACTTTGTACCAAACACGTAATTATTTATACTTTTCAATTGTAGTATTTTTGTTTTTCGTTTTAGTTGGAGCATATTCAGCAGCTAATGATCCAAATTTTGTACGGAGCATACTCGGTGACGACTACGTGGATATGACCGATGCAAATATTGAAAAAGGTGACCCTATGGCAGTTTATAAACAAATGAACCCAACCGATATGTTCTTAGCAATTACTTTTAATAATATTAGTGTAGCTTTTAGAGCTTTTGTGTTTGGCTTATTTTTTATTTTAGGAACCCTTAATGTGTTAATGTTTAACGGAATTATGCTGGGTAGTTTTCAGTATTATTTTTTTGAAAAAGGAGTATTCTTAGAATCTATTATGACTATCTGGATACACGGTACGCTTGAAATTTTTGCAATAACCGTAGCAGGAGCTGCCGGCATATTATTAGGTATTTCATTTTTATATCCAAAAACTTATAAGCGTTTGCAATCGTTTAAAAAAGGGGCACGAAATGCTGTAAAAATAATCATCGGAATTATTCCTGTTTTTATTGTTGCCGGTTTCCTTGAAGGTTTTATTACAAGATATACAGGTGCTCCTTATTTTTTAAGAGCTGCCATAATTTTAGCTTCCTTGATTTTTATTGTTTGGTATTTCTTTTTATATCCAAAAAAGTTAAGCCGAAAATTGTTTGACGAAGAGAACAATAAAATAATATAATATTGTAGTGCTTAATGATTTATAAAATAAAAAATCTATGATTAATTTTAAACAAGAACGTGATTTTAATGCTTTAATATCGGATACTTTTGAGTTTATCCGTCAAGAATTTAAACCTTTAGTTAAGTCTTTACTCACTTATGCCGGACCATTTATTTTAATTACAGCATTTTTGGCTGCCATGTATCAGAGTAGTATTTACTCAAACATAGGAAACCCTAAAGAAATTAATGACCCTTTCTGGGGTTTTAAAGAAATGTACACTACTAAATATTTGTTGTATATGATTTCGGCAGCTATTAGTAATGTAGTTCTTACTTTGGTGATTTACAGTTATATAAAGCTTTATGTTGAACGGGGTAAAGATAATTTTAGTCCTGAAGATGTTTGGCGAAGCGTGGGATATTATTTTCTTCCTGTTTTTTTTATAACAATTGCCATAGGGTTTATTATCGGGTTTGGTATAATACTTTTTATAATTCCGGGTATTTATTTGGCAATAGCACTTATATTTACCATTTATGCAAAAATAGCTGAAAATTTAAGTTTTGGCGATGCTATGCGACGAAGTATGTATTTGGTAAAAGATAATTGGTGGTTTACTTTGGGGATACTGTTAATAATTTATTTTATTGCCTCATTTTCAGGCAGTATATTTTTACTTCCACAAATAATATATACCTTTTTTATCGGTATTAGTGCTGCAAAAGGTTCTTTTGATGGTGTTTCAACGCTATTTTTGATTATTTCGGCAGCGGGAACATTTATTGCTACACTTTTTTATTCTGTAATTTATATTACTATTACCTTTCATTATTACAGTTTAGTTGAGAAAAAAGATAATCCGGGATTATTGAATGAGATTAATCAAATTAATGAAGAATAGATATATTCAAATAAACTATTATTTAGAGTTTGTCTATAAAGTCCGATTTCTACCTTGTTGCTTAAAATGCAAATCATCGAATACTTTAGTATGCTGTGGTTTGCATTTTTCACACGCCTTGAACTCGAACTTTATAGCCAAAACTCTTGACTTTATGGACATACGCTATTTATTACTGTTAGTGTTACTATTGCAGTTTGCTCAAACAAATAGTTTGACTGCACAAAGCGTAAAATTAAGTAGAGAGCATATCGTTGTTGAAAAAGTTCCACAAGAAAAAATTAATGAATTTAGAAGCCAAAATGATTTTAAATACATTAAAAAAGCCCAACCCGGTGATAGTCTTTGGGATATTTTTTGGTTTTATATATTCAAATTTTTAGAATATATTTTTTCTGACGAAGGGGCAACCCCTTATATCCGTAATACAATTTTTACCTTACTGATTATCCTTATTGCCAAACGTCTTTTTCGTGCTGATTTTTCCGGTATATTTGGTAAAAATATAAAACTTGCTCGCTCAAATTTTAATTATACCGATGAGGACATACGCGGAGTAAATTTTGATCTTGAAATTAATAAAGCGGTTAATGAGCGAAATTACCGCTTGGCAATACGCTTTTTGTATTTAAAACTTTTGCACCTACTAAATCAAAATGAATTGATTAATTGGCTACCCGAAAAAACAAACCGTAAATACTTGCAAGAATTAAATGATAAAGCTGTTTATAATAATTTTAAGAATTTAAGCAAAATATATGAATACAGTTGGTACGGACATTTTGAACCCAATAAACATCAATTTGACCATTTTTTTGATGAGTTTAAGCAAAGTTTTTCATTAATCGATAAAAACACCTGATGCGTATAAACCGAACATATATTATTTTAACTTTGCTGTTTATGGCATTAGTGGTTTTTGAGTATTTTTCGCCTAAAGAACCGGATTGGACACCTAGTTTTTCAAAAGAAGACAAAATCCCCTTTGGCGACTATGTTGTTTACCAACTACTTCCTGATATTTTTCCGAAATCAAATATTAAAATTAATACCGGGAGCATTTACAATTTTAAAACGAACAATAGTTTTGAAAACACTTCACTAATTTTTAATACGGATAAATTTGATGTAAAAAAAGTTAACCTTGACCGATTATTGGAAATTGCCGCCAAAGGTGCTAAAATATTTATATCTGCTTCCGATTTTTCCAATGAGTTAAGCGATACACTAAAATTTAAAACGGCTGTTAGTTTTGATGCGCTTTTTGGCGAAGACAGCCTACCTGTAAACTTTGTACACCCAAAGCTTAAAGTTAAATCCGGTTATTTTATCGGAAAACAAAGATTGGAACAATTTTTTTCAAATTTCGATACATCAAAAGTTGTAGTGCTGGGTACTATCGGCTCAAACAATGAAGTCAATTTTATAAAAATTCCTTATGGAAAAGGTGCTTTTTATTTGCATACTCTGCCTTTGGCTTTCACAAATTACAACATCCTTTTAAGAAACAATGCGGAATATGTTTTTAAAACATTGAGTTATGTAAGCAATAGAAATGTTATTTGGGATGAAAACTATAAACCCGGAAAGAAATCTTCAGCTCAAGGACCTTTAAGCTACATAAGCAAAAATAAAGCATTGAGACATGCCTACCAATTGGTTTTATTAATTGCGGTTTTATATTTTCTGGTAAATGCGAAACGAAAACAAAGGGCTATCCCTGTTATTGAGCTACCTAAGAACAGTTCTCTTGAATTTGCCGGAACATTGGCAAACCTGTACTTAAACAATACAAATCACCGCGATATATTATTAAAAAGATATCTGTTTTGGACTGATTTTTTGCGCGAAAAATATTATTTATCAACAGAAAGTATTGAATCGAAAGACGCAGCAGATATTATTTCACAAAAAACAGGTGCCGAAATATCCTGTATTAAAGAAATTATTAGACGCTATAAACTCGCATTAAATAATAAATACATTTCTGCCGAAAAACTGATAAAGTTTAATAAATTACTTGAAAAATTTTATTTATCAAGAATTTAAGGCTACGAAAAATTTTATTTTAACTTATTAATTAAAATCCGTAACTTTGAACTATCAAGAACAAGCAAATATTAATTGCCTTCCGGCATAAATAATACTATCTAAACCTACAAAAAACAAAATTTATTAATTAAATATAAAGATGGCTGAAAATAACAAGAAAAAAGTAATTCTCGGAGGAATATTTTTGGGTTTAATTCCTTTACTGTTTATCCTTTATCTGATTTTAGGTCCGGTATTGAGCGTAATGACCAGAGATTTAAGTGCAAAAGAAATGTATGTAATTTCCGATGGAGTAAATGTGCGCGCAAAACCCGAAGCTAAAGCCTTAAAAATGGGACGAATAACTTATGGAACGAAACTTTT
>JAKIUH010000244.1 GCA_021647685.1 Bacteroidales bacterium | reverse complement strand
ACTACCGATTCTATTAACCTAAAAAAATGGGATAATTCTGTCTTTTGGACATTTAATAACATTCGTTATCAAAATGCGGAGGTACTTTATTCGGTAGGTGCTGTTTACGAAATAATCGGTAATTATTCATTTAAGGGTTATGTGTGGAAACCGCAGGTAGATTATTATCATAATATTAAAACTGTTTTTAAATCAGTGGGAACGTTTAAAAAGTTTTTATACAGGTTTAACAGTTATTACTATTTTACAGGATACAAGCAGAATGATTTTCGAGCTACCTTAAATTTGCAAAGAAACTTAACTTTTCATAAATCTTCTGCTGTACTTTCTTTAATGATGGATGTTTATCAACGTGAACCTGCTTTTATGGAGCAGTATTATTATACAAATCATTTTATATGGGACAATAATTTTAGTAAAAAAAATGTTTTTCGATTAAATGCCAAATTTGAATTGCCTGAATATTTCTTGAAAATAAAACTGAATGCTGCAAATCTAAATAATTATATTTACTTTGATTCATTGGCTTTTCCTGTTCAATATAATAAAGATTTTAGGGTTTATTCTGCCACAGTCGAAAAAGAATTTAATTTTGGTAAATTTTCGTCTATGAATAAAGTTATCGGTCAATATTCAGATAATAATGAGCCAGTTAGTATTCCCGAATACGTCCTTTACCATAGTTTGTATTTTAATTACTGGTATAAAACTGCATTACATTTACACCTGGGTTATGAAATCTATTATTCGGCAGAATTTGATGCCTTATCCTATGCACCTGTTACCGGACAATTTTATTTAGGAAGAGAAATGAAAACAGGTGCTTATCCAATACTAAATTTGTATTTGGATATGCGTGTTCAGAGTGTTTTATTGTTTTTTAAATTTGAAAATGTTAGTTTTCAGTTTTTTAATGATGATTTTTATTACCCGGTAAGCTATTACCCTATGAATACAACAATATTCAAATTTGGAGTGTCATGGCGTTTTAGGAATTAGCTGTTTGTGATTGTCTTATTTATTTGTTAAATTGGGACAGTTAAATAGTCCTTAGTCATGAATAAATTAGTTACCGTATTTCTTTACATTTTTTTATTTCTTTCTTTATCTTGTAATATGCCTAATTCTTCGGATAATCGTACTCATAAACATAAGCCAACCAACCGTGTTGAAGAAATAAAAAAGCGTGGGAAGCTAATTATTATAACTGATTTTAATTCAGTAGATTATTTTATTTATAAAGGACAACCTATGGGTTTTAACTATGAATTGGCAAAAGCATTTGCTGATTATCTTGGCGTAACGCTTGATGTGCAAACCAACTATAATCTGAAAAACACGTTTAGAACATTACAAGAAGGAGCCTGCGATATTTTGGCTATGGGGCTTACCGTTACAAAAGATCGTACTGAATTTTTACAGTTTTCAAAGCCAATAATGCAAACTCGACAAGTTCTGGTTCAAAGAAAACCAAAAGCTTGGAAAAAAATGACCAAAAGAGAACTGGATAAACATTTAATACGCTCAACGCTTGATTTGGCTAATAAAAATATAATTGTAGAGGCTCATACTTCGTATTGTGAGCGTTTAAAAAGTTTATCCCAAGAAATAGGAGATACCATTAAATATGTTGGAACATCAGAATTTTTAGCCGAAGATTTAATTCAGCAGGTTGCTGATGGCAGAATAGATTATACTATTAGTGATGAACATATTGCTATGGTTTCGCAAACCTATTATCCGAATATAGATATTGAAACGCCCATTAGTTTTGAACAAAACCTGGCTTGGGCAATTGGCAGGGGAGATACTCTATTCTTAAATGAATTGAATAATTGGCTTACTGCTTATAAAAAGAGCAATAAATTTGCATTTTTATTTGCCAAATATTTTAAGAATCCGCGTACAAAAAAAATAGCCGAAAGTAAATTTAGTTCGTTTGGTGGAGGTAAAATATCGCCCTTTGATAAGGAAATAAAAAAAGAAAGTGCCATTATCGGTTGGGATTGGCGACTATTAGCATCTTTAATATATACCGAGTCGCGCTTTAATCCCAATGTTAAATCTTGGGCGGGTGCTTTTGGCCTAATGCAGTTGATGCCTGTAACAGCACAGCGTTTTGGAGTAAGTGTAAATTCTCCACCGGATAAACAAATTGCAGCAGGTGTTCAATTTTTGAAATGGTTGGATGATTATTATAAAAAGGAGATTCCTGACTCTACCGAGCGAATTAAATTTGTTTTGGCTGCGTATAATGTAGGTCAGGGGCATGTGGATGACGCACGAGCTCTGGCAAAAAAATATGGGAAAAACCCAAATGTTTGGTCGGGTAATGTTGATTATTTTATCCTTCAAAAGTCCAAACCTGAGTTTTATAAAGATGAAGTGGTAAAATACGGTTACTGTAGGGGCATAGAGCCTTATAATTATGTTTCGGAGATATTTAACCGGTACAATAATTATAAAAATTTAATTAAATCATAATTTAATAGGGTAAATTATTTAGAAACTGGACGAATAATATTGTAAACGTGTCTTATGTCATAAACTTTATATCTACCGGGTTGTTTCCGGTTTTCGCCACCATAGCTTAATATCATCGCTTCTCTTTTTTTGTAATTTACCCAGTAAACAAAAATACCACTATGTTCAATATTATTGTATGAATGGTTTATAAAATATAGCCAGTCTCCTGCCTTAATGGTTTTACTTTTTGCATACGGACCTTTTTTCTTTCCTTTAAAAACAGTTTTTCTTTTGCCGTTTTTATTCGGATAACCTGCATTATTATATACTGTATTTATCCAGTTCCAACAGCTGCCCGGAATAATTGCTTTTTTATTTAATGCTAAAACTCTTCCTTCTTCCAGTACTTTTTTTCCTGCTTTATCTGCATGCTTTTCTGCCTTGAGAATTAGTTTTAATTCAGTTTTTGAAATAGAGTGATTGTTTGGTAGTTTTTTTGTGCTTGAACAAGAAAATAAGAAAAGGCTTAATAAGATAGAGAGAATTGCCGGATAAGTAGGTTTTATAGTATTCATGATTTTATTTGTTTTTTTACAAAAATAAATAAAACTTTCCATTTTGACAATTATTCAATAAAAAAGCTTACTCATAAAAGAGCAAGCTTTTTTATCAAAGTAATTATCTTCTTATTCTGTAGCGATACTATCAGCAGCTGTCTCTAAAGTTTCTGTATTGGGGCTATAAAAACCAAGTTTTTCACCTTGTGGTTCTTTAGCATTTTCAGGATTTGATTTTTGAACTTTCAATAAAATATAGCTAAGCACTTGAACCATCTGCTTATTTGAAAGTTGCCCTTTAAAAGGAGTCATTCCTTTTGCAGGAACTCCATTTTTAATAACTTGAAATAGTTCATTGGGTGTGTTCCCGTGAATCCAGTATTCATCAGCAAGGTTAGGTCCAATTGCATTTCCTTCTCCATGAGTTCCATGGCAAGTTGTACAAGTTTTTGTGGCAAATAATTCAGCACCTGCATTTATATCAGACTCATCGGTAAATAGAACTATATTATTTTCATCAAAACCACTTTTAGCTTGCTTATTTTTCATGTTTATCTGTGCTTCTGCAACAGCTTTTTCATATTCTGCAATTTGCAAATCGCCCATTCCTAACCAAAAGTAATAGGCTCCATATGCTACCGCAAATATTACCGAAAGGTAAAATAACGATAATAGCCAAAAAGGCGGAGGATTATCCAACTCCTTTATACCATCATATTCGTGTCCTTCAATCAAGTTATGATCGAATTCCTCAATATATTCCATTTTGTCTTCATTCGTATTCATAGGTAGTATAATTTATAAGTTTTAGTAATGGTTGCCAATATTAGAATTATCAATTGTATCTTCAGATTCAAGAGGGAGTTTGCTCCACTTGTCGATATCTTTTTTACGTGTATGATAAATTCTAAAAACAATCAGTATAAACAGCAGGAACATAAATATTAATACCGCTGATGATATTATATCCAATCCTGCAATTTGATCTAATGAACTCGTTATTATCTTCATTTATTTGTATTTTGCGTAACTTCACTTTCAGAAATATCTCTTCCCAGTTTATGCAAATAGGCAATTACAGCAATCATTTCTTTATCTGCCGCCAAATCAATACCGGATGCTTTTAATTCTGCTGCAATTTCTTCTGCTTGTTTAATCAGATCGTCTTTTGCTTGATTTTCATAACCCTCAGGGTAGGGAACTCCAAGCATTCTCATTACTTCAATTTTTCGTTTCAAGTCAGAGATATCTAATGTTTGTTTAGCAAACCATTTATATTTTGGCATTATTGAACCCGGGCTCATGGATTGCGGATCCATAAAATGGTTGTAATGCCATGCTGCATTTTTGTACATTTTTCCTCCTTTAACACCTGCACGCGCTAAATCCGGACCCGTTCTTTTTGAACCCCATTGGAACGGGTGGTCGTAAACAAACTCGCCTTCTTTTGAATATTCTCCATATCGCTCGGTTTCACTCCTAAACGGACGCACCATCTGTGAATGACAGGTGTAGCACCCTTCTCTGACATAGATATCTCTTCCTTCCAGTTCAAGAGGAGAATAAGGTTTTACACTTTCGATAGTTGGAATATTTGATTTAACGGCAATTACCGGAATAATTTCAACGGCTCCACCAATAAATACAGCAATTAACGTCCATATAGTAAATTGTACGGGCTTTCTTTCTAACCAGCGGTGTCCCGTTTCGCCTGACATCCTTGCACTTTGTAATTTTTCCAATGCAGGAGCATGAGCTTCTTCATTTTCAATAATATGACCTTTGCTCATTGTTTTTTTCAGGTTTATAGCCATCATAATTGCTCCTGTGAAATATAGAGTTCCTCCTAAAACTCTGGTCATATACATCGGAAGAATTTGAGTAACCGTTTCCAGGAAGTTTGGATATGCTAACATACCATCTGCTGTAAATTCTTTCCACATAAGTGTTTGCGTAAATGCTGCCCAATACAAAGGAACAGAGTAAAGAAGCATTCCAAGTGTTGCAATCCAGAAATGGGCATTTGCTGATTTTTCGGAATGGAGTTTTGTATTGTAAATACGAGGAATTAACCAATAAAGCATACCAAAAGTTAAAAATCCGTTCCAACCCATTCCTCCAATATGTACGTGTGCAATCGTCCAATCGGTAAAATGGCTTAATGCGTTGATGTTTTTCAATGATAACATAGGACCTTCAAAAGTAGCCATTCCGTAAGATGTAACTGCCACAACCATAAATTTAAGTATTGCACTTTCTCTAACTTTGTCCCATGCACCTCTTAGGGTTAACAAACCGTTAATCATACCTCCCCAAGAGGGAGCAATTAGCATGATTGAGAAAGTGGTTCCCAGAGCTTGTGCCCATTCAGGTAGTGCTTGATATAATAAGTGATGAGGACCTGCCCACATATAAATAAATATCAAAGCCCAAAAGTGTAAAATTGAAAGTCTGTATGAATATACCGGACGATTGGCAGCTTTGGGCATAAAATAGTACATTAAACCCAAAAAAGGAGTGGTTAAGAAAAATGCCACCGCATTGTGCCCGTACCACCATTGCACTAAAGCATCTTGCACACCTGCATAAACAGGATAACTTTTTATTAAACTAACAGGAATTTCAATGGAGTTTCCAATATGCAAAATAGCAACTGCAAGAAAACTTGCTACATAAAACCAGATAGCAACATATATGTGCTGTTCTCGACGCTTTATCATTGTACCAATCATATTGATACCAAAAATTACCCATACTATAGCAATCATTATGTCAATAGGCCATTCCAGTTCTGCATATTCTTTACTAACAGTTACCCCAAAAACAAACGAAACTGCGGCGAGTACAATAATTAACTGCCAGCCCCAAAAATGGATTTTACTTAGTAAATCACTATACATTCTGGTTTTTAGCAGTCGCTGCATTGAATAATAAACACCGGTAAAAATTGCATTACCAACAAAAGCAAAAATGATGGCATTGGTGTGTAGTGGGCGTAAACGTCCAAAGGTGGTGTATTGCCAGTCAAAATTCATAACAGGCCATGCCAGTTGCGAAGCAATGGTTAAGCCTACAAGCATACCAACAATACCCCATAAAATTGTAGCTAATGCAAACAATTTTACAATCTTGTTGTCATAATAAAATTTTTCTTGTTCCATACATTAAGATTTACAGGTTTTATAAAGGTTAAAATTAAATTGTTTCTTTTTTCTTTTTTTTATCTTCAGATTTAGATTCTATTTTCTCTTTTGGTTCATCAAATAGCATCCTTACTGATGGAGTATAATCGTCATCATACTGACCACTTTTGACATTCCAAAAAAACACAGCCAAAAAAATAATTGCTACAAATAAACTTAGCCCGATTAATACGAAAATTATACTCATAATCTGATTTTAAGTTGCAAATTACATAATATTTATAGAAATTTCAAAAGGAATTTTATTCGTTTGTTTAATTTATAATCAATATAAATAGTAGTACAAAAAGCTATCAAGATATTTTTATCTTTTATGACTTATTGTGTTATTTTACTATTTGTTTTGGGACAGATTTCAAATGTTCAAATATCTTACCGGGAGATTTGAAGTTTTTTAAACTTTTGTATGTTCAGGTAAACTTTAAAACATATAGAAAACCGCCGTATTAATCATAACGCTTGGCGGCAATTGAACTTACAATTGTTACATAAGTTACTACCGAAACAGAACTAAGGGGCATAAGTATTGCTGCAATAATTGGCGATAATAATCCGGCAACTGCATAGAAAAGTCCAATAGCATTGTATAAAAACGATATACCAAAACTTGATTTAACTATCTTTATTGATGTTTTTGATATATTTAAAAATTTTAAAAGATTTTTAAATTTGTTAGC
>JAKIUH010000243.1 GCA_021647685.1 Bacteroidales bacterium | reverse complement strand
AAAAATTAAGTGCTTGTGCCAGCGATTTAGTATATTCATCGCCACCTTCCATATATACATTCATGAAACGCGGTAATTGTTTATAATTAAAATATAATTTCAGTAGTTTTCGTGTACTTAAATTATCACTTACTTCAATCAATGTTTGATTATTTTCCCAATATTTACTGTCTTTTTGGTCAATCGATTTTTCTACTAAACTTGCCGTATAAGAACCTACCAATAAATTATCCAATATGTAAAAATATACGGTATTGCTTGCATCTTCATCATCAATAAATTCGATAATTTCTACATTATGATATTTTCTTTTTTTGATATGATAGCCTTCAATGAGATTTAAAGCTTCATCAAACGATTTGGAAATAGCTTTGCTTGATTGTAAATCAATAACAAATAAAAAATCATAATCAATGCCCGAAATCATATGGGCAGAAATTAACATACTGCGGTTGCTGAGCAATAAATCCATGGCTTTATTATTTGCCAAGAACTTATCCATCAACTCTGCATATTCATTTATATCGGCAAAATATGGATTTTTTAAAAGATATTGCCAAATTTTACTTTCGCTGACTTTTGTCCAAGCTTTCGATAAATTTTTACTTTCGATTATAAACACGGGATCATTGGGTATTGCACTAAAATCATTGCGAATTTCATGCTTTACAAAATAATTGTTATATAAATAATATCCGCCACCGGCAGCAGCAAATAACAATATGATGATAAAAACCCATTTAAAAAATTTCTTCATTTTTCAATAGAATTTATTGTTTGCATTTGGTAATTCAAATTTAACATAAAAAAATGGATTCAAAAATATTAGTCCAAAAATCTAAAAAAATCTTTTTGATTGTTATCTTTGCAGGCTGAATTTAATTTAAAATTATGGCACATACATTTTTTATTATTATATTGGCAATTCTTATTTTTGAATATCTGACTACCAGAATATTAGACAATTTAAACAGTAGTTGGCGAACAAAAAAATTACCCAAAGAATTACAAGGAATTTACGATGATGAAAAATACAAAAAATCGCAAGAATACGGAAAAGTAAACAGCCGTTTTGCTTTAATCAGCGGTACTTTTCATTTTATTTTGGTTTTGTTGATGTTGCTCTTAGGCGGCTTTGCATATTTTGATGAAATTGCACGCAGTTTTACCAATCATCAGGTTTGGGCAGCACTCATTTTTTTTGGTATTTTATTTTTCCTGTCGGATATTGTCAGCTTGCCGTTTTCGTGGTACAGTACTTTTGTTATTGAAGAAAAATTCGGCTTTAATAAAACCACAATTAAAACTTTTATTTTAGATAAATTAAAAGGATGGATGTTGGCAATTATTATTGGCGGACTTTTGCTTGGTGTAATTATATGGCTCTATTTTCAAACAAATGATATGTTTTGGATATATGCATGGGCAACCCTTAGCGGTTTTTCAATTTTTATGAGCCTTTTTTATTCAAACCTGATTGTTCCTTTGTTTAATAAACAAACTCCTTTGGAAGAAGGAGAACTTCGCGATGCCATTCAAAAATTCAGCGAAAAAGCCGGTTTTAAGCTGGATAATATCTATGTTATTGACGGTTCAAAACGTTCGTCAAAAGCCAACGCTTATTTTACCGGATTGGGAAAAAAGAAAAGAATTGTACTTTACGATACTTTAATTAATGATTTAAGCGTTAATGAAATTGTGGCGGTTTTGGCTCATGAAATCGGGCATTATAAACTAAAACATACATTGGTTTCATTACTTTTATCGATAATTCAAACCGGAGTAATTTTTTATATTTTATCACTTTTTATTGGTAATAAAGATTTATCAATGGCTTTGGGTGCTGATGATTATCGTTTTGAGTTAAGCCTTATTGCTTTTGGTATGTTGTTTAGCCCAATTTCTACGGTAATTGGTTTGTTCATGAATATTTTTTCGCGAAAAAATGAGTATGCTGCCGATAATTTTGCCAAATCCTACGGTTTAGGAAAAGAACTGATTGATGCATTAAAAAAATTATCGGTAAATAATCTGAGTAATCTGACACCGCACCCGGCATATGTATTCGCATATTATTCGCACCCAACTTTATATCAGCGAATTAAAAATATTAACAAACAGATTAAGTTTTTATGTTGAAAGGAATTGGTTTAGGAATTGGAGTTACCCTTGGAATTTTAATTGCTTTGATAACGGCAATACTGATTGTTTTTGTGATTGTTTTACTATACAGACGCTCATTACGCAGAAAATTTTCATTGGATTTATTTTTAAGATACCAAAAGGAACTTATTCGTCATGAGCGTTTTGAGGAATTACGTGAAGTAAACCGGATTATCGAACAATTAAAAAAGAAAGAAAGACCAAAGGAGATGTTTGAAAATTATAAGGTTGATGTGGACAGCTATTTTTATTGGACACCTACCGGCGATGGCGGAGAGCGATATATGTTGCGCCATGATAAAAAAATTATTCGTAAAAGACCTTTGTAAAATTGGTAAATATACCAATATACTAATTCACCAATACACCAATATACCATACAAATGACTGCAGAAATAATTACCATAGGCGATGAATTGTTAATCGGGCAAATTGTTGATACCAATTCAGCATGGATGGGTGAACAATTAAGCCTTACGGGAATAAAAGTACATCAAATAAGCTCTATATCCGATAATGAAGAACATATTTTGCAGGCACTCTCCGAAGCCGAAAAACGTGTAGATTTGGTTTTGATTACGGGTGGTTTAGGACCTACAAAAGATGATATTACCAAAAAAACTTTGTGTAAGTATTTCGATACGAACTTGGTAATGCACGAAGATATTTTGGAAAAAATAAAAGATTTTTTTGACCGTAGAGGTTTTAAAATGTTGGAAGTAAACAAACAACAAGCAGCCTTACCCGAAAATTGTACCATAATTCCTAACCCTGTCGGAACTGCATCGGGCATGTGGTTTGAAAAAAACAATACCGTTTTTGTTTCCATGCCGGGCATTCCACATGAAATGAAAAGAATAATGATAGATGGTGTACTGCCCAAGTTAAAAAAGGAATTTGATTTACCGGTAATTATTCATCGTACTGTTTTAACTTATGGGGTTATCGAATCGGAACTGTCTGATTTATTGGAAGATTTTGAAAAAAATTTGCCCCAAGGTATGAAATTAGCCTATTTGCCTTCTTTAGAACGTTTACGTTTAAGGTTAAGCATTACAGGAACAAATCGAACGGAATTAGAGAAATTATTGGATGAGCAGGTAAGTAATTTAAAAAAATATTTGGGCAATAAAGTTTTTGGTTATGAAGACAGCAGTTTACAAGAAGCTATTGGTATTTTGCTGAAAGATAAAGGCCAAACGGTAGCTATTGCCGAAAGCTGTACCGGCGGGAATATAGCCCATTTAATCACAAGTATATCAGGAAGTTCAGAGTATTTTAAAGGTTCTGTAATTGCCTATGACAACAGCATAAAACAGACTGTTTTAAAAGTTAGTGAGCAAAATTTAATTAAGCACGGTGCAGTGAGTAAAGAAGTGGTGGAACAAATGGCTTTAAGCGTACAAAAATTAATGAAAACAGATTTTGCTATAGCAACATCAGGCATTGCCGGACCAACGGGAGGAACCGGTGAAAAACCGGTAGGTACAACCTGGATAGCTGTTGCTGTTCCTTCGGGTGAAGTATTTGCTAAGAAGTATGTTTTTGGCACACAACGTAGTCAGAACATACGCAGAGCAAGTGCAGTAGCTTTAAATAATTTAAGAAAACGCTTATTGGAAAAATAAAATGCAATGCAATTAAACTACTAATACACAAACTCAGTTTGGGGACTTGCTTCGTAGATCATTGCATTGCATCTGCTGGGATATTTTCAGGGCTTTATAATTTGCCCGATAAATACTATCGAACCGGTATATTTCTCTGTAATAATGAAAACAAAGGGACGATCAATAAATAAGCTGTTGTTTTTATTTGTTTTCTTTTTGTATTTTACTTTTGATATACTTTTTAAACCAGTATGATATAAAATATCACTTATATAAAAGTTTTCTTTATTATTAATATTTTTAAGTTTTATTTTTTTCATGTTTAAAGAGTAGATATAGGGCGTGTTTCCTTTGCTTTCACGAGTATTATTTATGTCAATTTTGGGGATATAAACTGCCATTTTTAATTTTCGATAATTATTTTCAACAGTTTTTAAAATATACGGATTTAATGCTTTAATAATTCGATTTAAAGAAAAACCGGTTTCGGGAATAATAAATAAAGCTGAAAAATTACCTTGTCCGATTGGGACTTCAACTGCTTTCATGTAATCATCGCTGTAAAAATTAAAAGCATCTTCACAAATCAGCATTTCAACAAACTTACTCTTATCGGGACTCAGATAAAAAGGTGCTTCGCCAATATCGGTTTGGTTGGAATAAGTAAATTCTCCGTTTAAATGATTTTCTATTTCAATAAAAGTTTCCTTTTTATAAGTATATTGATTATCAATATATTTAAGTTTAAAATCCTTATTTTTTTCCAAAAAACGATTAAAATTTTGTTCAAATTCTACAATTTTGTTAAAATTAAGTACCGTTTGCCTACTGATATTAAAACGATTGTCTAAATTAAAAATCAAGTGATTAAAAGTTTTTAATTCTTCTTTTAGTTCATTGTAGGCAGTGTTATTGGATAAATCTGCCGAAAAAAACACAAATGGAAGAATAGAATTGATGTTTAAAGGTGAGATAATAATATTTCCACGATTATTTTTATATTCCGTTTTAAATTGTCTTAAGGCTTCATTATTGGCTTGAATTATTAAATTCTTCAAACTTTTTTCGGGCTTTATTTTTTTGGGCGCAACAACATCAGTCTGTTCGGGAGCACAAACAGAGAATAAACTAATGATAACCAACAAAAACGATATGTAAATAGTTTTGCGCATATTTTATTAAAGCGTTTTACTATAGATGAAATTTTAATACAAAAGGCTGCATTCATAACAATAGGTTTGACCAAATCACCTAATCTTCTCGTAAATGTATGGATTTGTTTGATGAAATAAGGAGCTATTAAAAGTAAAACGTTAACAAAATATCATATATTGATAACAAAATATTTCCTGATAAACAATTACTTCTGTTTAATCTACAAACTGTCTTTAATCGGACTTTTATTTATATGAACTAATTTAACATTAAGCACACCTTTAACATTTTTTATTTTTTCAATTAAACGAACCAGTACTTTATTATCAGATACATAAAATTCAATCAGTCCGTAAAACATATTCTTTTGAGTATCAAAATGTATTGAACGGATATTTACATCAATTTCAGCCGAAATTAGAGAAGTAATTTTATTGGCAATGCCCGCTTCGTCTGTGCCATGTAGTTCAATTCTTTTCAATTGCGAAACCATTTTTCGAGGAGTCCACTGTGCGTTAATAAGTTTTGAACAAGTAATTTTTTTATTTTTGAGCAGTTCCGGGCAGTTTGCTTTATGAATTTTAATTATGCCGTTATCCAATTCGCAACCGGTTATTTTATCGCCGGGTAAAGGATTGCAACATTCGGCAATTTCAACAAAGTTTTGAAGTCTTAACTCATTTATGTCAATTTCATTATCATTTAATTTTATAGCATTTTTTATAGCTTCCGTATCGGAAAATTGAAATTTCCAGAATTTAATTAAGCGGTCGGTTGATTTTTCAATTAAAATTTTACTTAATTCTTTTTTATTGATTTTTTCACTGCCGATTTGATAATACAGCTCCTTTTTATTTTGTAATTTATAATGTTTCAGTAGATTATTTATTACCTTAGTATCCACTAAAATATTATTTTTTGCAATTAAGTATTGCATTATTTTTTTTCCTTGCCGGATGTTTTTTATCCGTTCTTTTTTAAAAACTTTATTAAGTGCTTTTTTGGCTTTGTTAGTAGTTACAAACTGATACCATTCTTTACCCGGTTTTTGGTTAGATGATGTAAGAATTTCTACAATATCACCACTACTCAAACGATGATTTAAAGGTACTGCACTGCGACCTATTTTAGCACCAATACATTTAAAAGCCAGATCCGAATGAATTTCAAAAGCAAAATCAAGAACAGTTGCATCTTTAGGCAAATTTATAATCTCGCCTTTAGGAGTAAAAACCAATATTTCCGATGAAAAAATATTTAATTTAAAACTATCAAAAAAATCAAGTTCGCTTTCATGTCGGTTGTTTAATTTTTCTTTAATTTCATTTATCCAAAGGTCTAATTCATTCTTTTTATCAGTAATCCCCTTGTATTTCCAATGGGCTGCAAATCCAATTTCAGCCAATTCATTCATTCTTTTTGAACGTATTTGCACCTCTACCCAACGATTCCGGGGTCCTAAAACTGTTAAATGCAAAGCCTCGTAACCATTTGGTTTTGGAGAGGTTACCCAATCTCTAATCCTATCATTTTTGGGCGGATACAACTTGGCTATAATTGAATAAATTTTCCAGCATTCATCAATTTCTTTTTCCGGTGAACTGGGTTCAAAAACAATTCGTATAGCAAACAAATCATATACTTCGTCAAAGCTCACATGCTTTTTTTTCATTTTTGACCAAATAGAATAAGGCGATTTAGTACGCCCACTAATATCATATTTTATATTATGATCGCTTAATTCTTTTATTATGGGAAGAGCAAAATTGGTAATAAATTGAGTTCTTTCTTTTTCACTACCCGATATTTTATGTTCAATTTCATAATATATTTCGGGATGTTTATATTTAAGACACAAATCCTCTAACTCACTTTTTATATTATAGAGCCCTAAGCGATGAGCTAAGGGAGCATACACATAAAGCGATTCGGTAACGGTTTTTATCTGTTTTTGTTTGGGATAATATTCAATTGTAAGCA
>JAKIUH010000242.1 GCA_021647685.1 Bacteroidales bacterium | reverse complement strand
AAATTCCTGCCACAGGATAAACATAAAGCAAGAGATTACTTTCGTCCGCGTCATAACGGTTTATCAAAAAATCTTTCAGATAAATAACGAAAGTCTTCATTAGATAAGCTGCAACACCCGTAATCAATCCAATAATAATACTAATAAAGAACACAAATTGCTGCTGACTGATATGCAATTCACGCCATTTATTAAACTGATTGATATATTGTTGAACTCTATCCATGCAGGCAACAAATTTCGATTAATTTTTTGGAAATAAAAAATGAAGCTTCGATATTTACCCACATAAGGATAAAGTAAAAAAATAGCGATAGCTAGTATCAAGCTTATGGATTCAAAACTATGAGCTTAAAAAGATCCATGAAAATCGTAGATTATTTTGCTAAAAAGGATGCAAGGAAGTTTTAAAGACGAATTATAAATACTCGCTGTTTCGTATGATATAGCTGCAAGTAGCGGTCTGTTCCAAAATTTTCATTGGGAAGAACCCGTATTCGCCAGCTGGCGGATGCGAGGCGCGCTCCGTCAGTATTTACTGGCGGAGGCGGTTACTCTACTGGACAAAGTATTTTATCTTTTCATCGTTAATAAATTCATCAGGTTTTCATTAATGTAATAATTTCCTGTTCCTAACTTTTCTTTTCTTAATAATCCGTCTTTTGACAATTCATTTAAATATTTTGCCGCTGTTATTCTTGAAACTCCCAAATCACGTTCTATAAATTCTATTTTAGTATAAGGGTGTTTGAATAAATTATTTAACAAATCTTGGCTGTAAAATTTATAATTATCACGAAGTATATTTTTAAATTCAAATATTAGTGCCCTTATTTTTTTGATTAATTCAATCGTTTCTTTTGATATTTGTTCAACAGCATTTAACATAAATAACAACCAATTTTCCCAATTGTCGGTTTCTCGAATTTCTTGCAATAATTTATAGTAATCGCCTTTGTGTAAAATTATGTATCTGCTTAAATATAGAATAGGTAGATTCAATAAGTCTTTCATTACCAAGTAAAGAACATTTATTATCCTGCCTGTCCTTCCATTACCATCGTAAAATGGATGAATACTCTCAAACTGATAATGGATTATTGCCATTTTCACCAATGGGTCAAAATCCGATATTGTATCATCATTGATAAATTGTTCCAAATTGGTCATCAAATCCACTATTTCAGAATATTCCTGCGGTGGTGTATATACTGTTTCTCCTGTTGTTGCATTTTTCAAGGCTGTTCCGGGAAGTTTTCTGAAACCTGCTTTATTTTTCTCTAATTCAGACTGAATTTCAATTATATCATTGTTTGTTAATATCTTTTTTTTTGATATTAATGCAAATCCTTTTTTTAGTGCTAAATTATAATTTTGAACTTCTTTTGCATTCAGTGACTTAAAACCTTCTAAGTTTAAATCTGCTTTATAGATATCATCGTATGTTGTAATTATATTTTCTATTGCAGAACTGTCTTTTGCTTCTTGCAATCCTAATGTATTTATCAAAATGTTTTCATTCGGAATTGTAGAAGCAACACCCTTTAATTCTGCCAATGCACGGTGTGCAGATGAAAGTTTTTTTAGAACTCTTTTTGTTTCAATATCTTTTTCTATTGGTAATCTCTTTAACATTGAATCTTTCTTTTGTAAAGTTTTTCTGATTTTCTTTACAAAGATATCATCTTTTGATAAGAAAATCAAATTTCTTTTACAGACACAAGTTTCAATGATAAGGATTATGCATTTTTTTTTACATTTTGGCTAACATAAATGTTTATGCCGTAACTTTTTCTTTGTTACAAAGTTTCATTGATTAAGTTATGGACATAAACATAGTGTTATGTGCCGTGTTTGAAATTTACCAAATCAAATATATAAAAAAACAGATTTATTGTTGCAATACTTGTATTTAAAGCTGTAAATCTTCCTTAGGGTAAATTTTTTTACTGCTTTTTTTATTTAGGGTACTAAATAATTTTTAAAAAGCTTAATAGAACCGGATTGCTATTTTTATTGTTCCAAACAATCTTTAATGCTGTACGTTGTGTAATATTTTTTAACTCAATAAATTTTACCTTAAAATTATATCCGTATTTTAATGATGTAGGTACTATTGAAATGCCAAAATTATTTTCTACTAAACGATATATTGAACTTGCATTAACCGTTGAGTGTGATACATTAGGATAAAAACCGTTATCATCAAAAATTTGCATCACCTTTTCATAATACGACTCACTGTATGAAGCATCAAAAAGTATAAAATTTTCATTCCTAAGTTGTGCAATATTTTCAAAATTCACACTATTAACCGGATGTTTTTCAGGCAATACCAACGAAAAAGTTTCTTCGGTTGCAGACTGCGTTGACAAACCTTTCGGAACTCTTTCCAAACGGACAAAACCTATATCTATTTCACCGTTTTGTAAAGCAAGTATTTGCATTTTATTATCCATTTCTTTCAAATTTATTAAAACACCGGAATTATTTTCTCTGAATTTAAGTAATAAATCCGGAATTAAGCGATACATGGCTGAGCCTACATAAGCCAAATGAAGTCTTCCTTTCATTCCTTGGTGTAATAATTTGGCATGATACAAAGTATCGTCTAATTGCTTAAAAAAACGATTTAACTCATTTTGCAAATATTTTCCAGCCTGCGTTAGTTCCACTTTTCGGTTGTTCCGAATAAAAAGTTTAACCCCTAAATCCTCTTCCATTTGTTTAATTTGCCTACTGAGCCCGGGTTGCGAAATAAACAGTATATCGGCTGCTTTTCGAAAATGCAACTCTTTGGCAACTGCCAAAAAATACTTAAAATGACGAAATTCTAATTGATTACTCATAGTTATCGATAATTGATTAAAATAGTCTTGTTAAGTATCAAAAGTAATGGTATTTTTGTACAAAACCAAAGCTAAATTTGCGAGTCATCTGATGACTGTTAGTCATCTGATGACTTCCTAAAAAATAGTCATCATGTTTAAATACGGAATTGATAAATTAACAATTGAGAAAGCCATTGCAATAGCAAAAGGTGAATTAAAAGCAATAATCACAAAAGAAGCAGAAAATAAAATCAATGCTTGTCGTGCAAAAGTAGATGCAATTGTAGCAGCAGGAAAGCCTGTGTATGGAATTAATACCGGTTTTGGTCCGCTTTGCGATGTACAAATTACTGCCGATGAAACGGCTAAATTACAAGAAAACTTACTTATTACCCATGCTGTTGGAGTAGGAAATCCGATTGATAAAGAATTATCAAAAATTATGATGATTTGCAAAATACATGCCTTGGCACAAGGATATTCAGGTATTCGCTTGGAAGTTGTTCAGCGCATTCAATATTTTGTTGAAAACAATTTATTGCCGGTAGTACCTGAGCAAGGCTCTGTAGGAGCATCGGGCGATTTGGCACCACTCTCGCATTTATTTTTAACACTCCTTGGCGAAGGTGAATTTTGGGACGGAGATAAAATTGTTCCTGCAAAAATAATTTTAGAGAAATACAATCTTTCGCCTATTAAACTTCAAGCAAAAGAAGGTTTAGCACTGATTAACGGCACTCAATTTATTCTGGCACATGCCATTATGGGCTTATATAAAATGGAGTATTTGCTTAATTTAGCCGACCTTGCCGGAGCCATGAGTATTGAAGGCTATCAAGGCAGCGCATCGCCTTTTAAAGCTGCACTTCACAAAATCAGACCCTATAAAGGAAATATAGAGGTAGCCGGACGAATGCGTGATTTTTTTAAAAACTCTGAAAATATGGCTTCGCATGCAAGTTGTTCGCGTGTGCAAGACCCTTACTCAATGCGTTGTATCCCGCAAGTACACGGAGCTTCAAGAAACGCATACTATCATGTAAAAAAACTTACCGAAATAGAAATGAACTCGGTAACAGACAACCCGATTGTATTAAGCGAAACCGAAGCCATTTCTGGTGGTAATTTTCACGGACAACCCCTTGCTATGGCATTAGATTATGCCTCATTGGCTGCTGCCGAAATCGGAAATATTTCTGACCGAAGAAGTTATTTATTACTCGAAGGGAAATTTGGTTTACCGCGCTTATTAACATCGGGCGGAGGATTAAACTCGGGTTATATGATACCGCAATATACAACCGCTGCATTAGTAAGCGAAAATAAATCCTTGTGTTTTCCTCCTTCAGCGGACAGTATTCCAACTTCTTTGGGGCAAGAAGATCATGTATCAATGGGTAGCATCTCAGGCAGAAAATTTAATCAGATTTTAGGAAACCTTGAAAAAATACTGGCTATTGAAATGATGTATGCTACGCAAGCATTAGATTTTAGAAGACCCAACCGTTCTTCGGATATTGTAGAAAAAAATATGGCTTTAATCAGAAAAAAAGTAAAAAAACTGGAAGACGACCGGATTTTAAAAGACGATATAAATTATATTATCAATTTGGTGAAAAATCGTAAATTTACAGTAGATTAAAATCTTCAAATTGTCAGGAAGGACATTTGAACAAGCCCCTGCTTATTTAATTGTCCGAAAGAACATTGAATATTCGATATTACGCAAATATACATTTTCGGTAATCAATAGCCGTATGCTAAAGCATACGGTAAAATCAAACAAATAATTAAAGGCTTTAGCCAAAAATCTTTTATAAATCTTATAATTCAAAAATATTTAGCCATGACATTCAAAGAAAAAATTTTACAAGGTATTCCTTCCGAATTACCCCCAAAAAGAAAATATCCGGAAGGTGTAAACAGAGCCCCTAAACGCAAAGACATATTAAATAAAGAAGAAAAACAATTGGCTGTACGTAATGCCTTGCGTTATTTTCCGAAAAAATGGCACAAAGAGCTTGCTGAAGAATTTGCACAAGAATTGCAAGATACCGGACGTATTTATATGTACCGGTTTAAGCCGGATTATGAAATGTATGCCCGCCCTATTGATGAATATCCTGCAAAAACGCGTCATGCAGCTGCCATTATGTTGATGATACAGAACAACTTAAATCCTGCAGTAGCACAACACCCCGAAGAACTGATTACCTATGGAGGAAACGGTGCAGTATTTCAAAATTGGGCACAATACCTGCTTACCATGCAGTATTTGGCAAATATGACCGATGAACAAACATTGCATCTGTATTCCGGTCATCCGATGGGTTTGTTTCCATCATCAAAGTCTGCACCACGTGTAGTGGTTTCAAACGGTATGGTGATTCCCAACTATTCAAAACCGGATGATTGGGAGCGTTTTAATGCGCTTGGAGTAAGTCAATACGGTCAAATGACGGCAGGTTCGTTTATGTACATCGGTCCGCAAGGAATTGTACACGGCACAACAATTACCGTAATGAATGCTTTTCGTAAAATATTGCCCAAAGGCGAAACACCCGAAGGAAAAATATTCCTTACTGCTGGTTTAGGTGGAATGAGCGGAGCGCAACCTAAAGCAGGGAATATTGCCGGTTGTATTACGGTAGCTGCCGAAGTAAACGAAAAAGCTGCCCGAAAACGCTATGAACAAGGCTGGGTAGATGTATTGGTTGAAGATATGAACGAACTTTTAAACAGAGTGCGCAAAGCTCAAGAAAACAAAGAAGTGGTTTCTATTGCATACATCGGTAATGTGGTTGAAGTATGGGAACGCTTTTACGAAGAAGATATTTTTATTCATGTAGGTTCCGATCAAACCTCTTTGCACATTCCTTGGACAGGAGGATATTATCCGGTAAGCCTATCGTATGAAGAAGCCAACAGAATGATTCGCGAAGAACCCGATGAATTTAAAAAGCATGTTCAAGCATCATTACGCCGCCATGCTGCAGCTATTAATAAACACACTGCACGCGGCACCTATTTTTTCGATTACGGAAACGCATTTTTATTGGAAGCCTCGCGTGCAGGAGCTGATATTATGGCAGAAAACGGTGTGGATTTCAAATACAAATCTTATGTGCAAGATATTCTGGGTCCTATGTGTTTCGATTATGGTTTTGGCCCTTTCCGCTGGGTGTGTACATCGGGTAAACCGGAAGATTTAGATAAAACCGACCAAATTGCCGGCGATGTATTGCAAGAAATTATGGAACATGCACCCGATGAAATAAAATTGCAAATGAATGACAACATTATTTGGATACGTGATGCCAAGAAAAATAGGTTGGTGGTTGGCTCACAAGCACGCATACTGTATGCCGATGCCGAAGGACGCATGAAAATTGCCAAAGCTTTTAACGATGCCATTGCCCGCGGTGAAATTGGCACGGTTGTACTGGGCAGAGATCATCATGATGTAAGCGGTACCGATTCGCCTTTCCGTGAAACATCAAATATTTATGACGGAAGTAAATTTACTGCCGATATGGCAATACATAATGTTATTGGCGATAGTTTTCGCGGTGCTTCATGGGTATCTATTCATAATGGAGGCGGTGTCGGTTGGGGCGAAGTAATTAACGGAGGTTTCGGAATGGTACTTGACGGCACACCCGAAGCCGAAGAACGTTTAAAACGTATGTTGTTTTATGATGTAAACAACGGTATTGCACGTAGAAGTTGGGCACGTAACGACGAAGCATTATTCGCTATTCAACGAGAAATGCAACGTACACCGGAGCTAAAAGTTACTTTGCCGAATTTAGTGGATGATGATTTATTGGAAAAGTTATTTTAAATATTTAAACATTCCCGACAAGTTTAATCCGTAGTGTTTTGCATGTCAATATAATCAATAGCTCCGGCTTTCTAGTCGGGGCTTAGTGTAGCCTAAAAAATTTTCAACAGCTATAGTGTCATGTCAAGTATGTTGTGTCGTATAAGTTGAAGTTATTTTTGTGTAGAACAAGGCAAAAATTTTTAGCATAGCAGTTGTTATGGTCAAAATTTTTAACAAAGTTCTACGCAAAAAGAACGAAACTTGG
>JAKIUH010000241.1 GCA_021647685.1 Bacteroidales bacterium | reverse complement strand
CTCTCAAATTTACAGCAATAACTTTTCCTTCAGGATCAAGCAAAAAATTTGCAGGAATTGAGGTAATATTATATGCTCGTGCATGCTTTGACTGCCAATAACCTAAATCACTAACATGTTTCCATTTACCCAAACCGTCTTTTTTAATGGCATCTAACCACATTTCACGTTTTTGGTCAAGTGAAACTTGAAAAATTTCAAAACCTTTTTTATGGTATTTTTCATAATTTTTCACCAAATTGGGATTTTCCATACGGCAAGGACGACACCAACCTGCCCAAAAATCAAGCAAAACATAATTTCCACGCAAAGAAGATAAAGAAATTTCATTTCCCTCAGGAGTTTTCTCGGTTATATCAGGCACTTGATCGCCAATTCCAAAAGAGGCAGTTTGTTGCGGTTCCGGTGCTGGATTTTTTACTTGCTCCAAATATTTATGTAAATTTTGAACATCACTTGAACCGGGATATTTTTCATAAAGTGCTTTATCTACCTTTTCAAAATATTCCATATCTTCTTGTGGGTTAAACATAGGCAAACGGGGCTGAATTTGCTGCGATAAAGCAATCATACTCATAAAAGATGCCGTATTTTTATCGATAAATCCTTTCAGATATTCTTTTTGTTCTCGATAAATATTCATAAAAGCACTGTCAAGCTCTGCTTTCTTTGCAGCTACCTCTTCCGACCCGCTTTCTAAATCTAAATTACGATAAACTTGTCCTAAAGAATCAATCTTGGCTCTGGCAGCTTTCATTCGCTCATCCAGTTCTTTCATTAAATTCATATTTTCTGATCCTTCGATTTTATAGGTTTGTGCCAAATTATCAAAATCTCCGCTTACTTTAATAACATCTGCCGAATCAATTATTAAAGTAATAAAATCTGTTGGCGATGTACGCAACATATAAAATTTAGGATAAGAAGTATTCCCCTTTAATTTGAAAGCTCCTTTATCATCAAGGGTGGCAGAATCAACAGTTAGTAAATCATTGGCTGTATATTCACTTAAAACAATAGTTTTTCCAGCTCCATTCTCCAAAGTTCCCTTAACTAAAAACTCATTACTTGCCGTGTTGCAAGCAAACAATGTAACAAAAAATAGTACTGATACTAATAAACTCTTCATAATTTTTTTGATTAATTAAATATATTTTCTCTTTCTAAATAAAACTTTGGCAAAGATATAAATTCCTTTGATATAAAAAATCATAATGATTTTTTTACATTTGCACAAATTCTCATAAAAGATTGTTTATTTTGAAAATTTACAGGAATATAAAAAATTTTAAGGCGAAAAATCCGGTAATCACCATTGGCACCTTTGACGGTGTGCATCTGGGACATATACAAATATTTAACAAACTTAAAAAAAAGGCAAAAGAAATCTCAGGAGAATCGGTAGTGGTAACTTTTTGGCCTCACCCGCGTTTTGTTTTAGGAAAATCTCCTGATAATATAAAAATGATTAATACCCTTGATGAAAAAATCAAACTTATTGGTGAACAAGGTATTGATCATTTAGTAGTTATTCGTTTTACCAAGTCTTTTGCAAAACTTTCTTCCTGTGATTTTATCGAACAATATTTACACGAAAAGTTAAAGGTTAAAGCACTAATTGTTGGATATGACCATCATTTTGGAAAAGACCGTGACGGAAGTTTTGAGGTATTAAAATCATGCGCATTACAGTATGATTTTTCGATTGACAAAGTAGAACCCTATATAGTAAACGGCGAAATTATCAGTTCAACCCTAATTCGCAAAGCAATTATTGAAGGTAATATAGAAAAAGCAAACAATTATCTTTCAAAAAAATATTTTTTCTCTGGAAAAGTTATTGACGGAAAAAAAATAGGTCGTGACCTTGGTTTTCCTACGGCGAATATTCAATTATCTGAAAACTACAAACTGGTACCTGCTTGCGGTGTTTATGCAGTCGAGGTTGAAATTAAAGGAAAACGCTATCCGGGGATGTTAAATTTGGGCTATCGCCCTACTATTAATTCCGATAAAACAAACCGTAGTATCGAAGTACACATAATTAATTTTAAAGGAAACATTTATAATCAAGATATAAGAGTTTATTTTTACAAAAAAATCAGAAACGAAATTAAATTTCATAGTCTTGAACGATTGAAGCAACAATTAATTATCGATAAATCAGTTATAAGTAAATATTTTAAATTAACTTAAAATTTAGTATTTTAGCAAACTAATCGTCTTAAATAGAATAATTTTAATTTTCTATATTAGCAAAACCATAATATAATACTTATAATCAAATATTTAATACAAAACAATGAAAAGTTTTTTTAAAATCACACTCGCTTCGTTTATTGGAGCAATATTGGCAGGAATTATCGTAATTCTTATATTTTTTACCACTACGGTTGGAATAATCAGTAGTGCATCCACGGAAGAACCTGTAGAATTGGATACAAACACCATTTTAAAATTAAAATTAAATAAAAAAATAGTTGATAGAGGAAGCAAAAACCCTTTTGAAGGTTTTGATTTTGTAAGTATGCAGCCGCAAAAAACACTTGGGCTTAACACAATCTTAAAAAATATTGATAAAGCAGCTTCGGATGAAAATATAAAAGGTATCTTTTTAGATTTAAGCAGTTTAAATACCGGAATTGCAAGCGTTGAAGAAATTCATAATGCTTTGGCAAAATTTAGGCAAAGCGGGAAATTCATTATCGCATATGCCGATTATTATACTCAAAAAACCTACTACTTGGCAAGTATAGCCAATGAAATTTATGTTAACCCTGCCGGAGGGATGGAGTTTGTCGGTTTAAGTGCACAGCTTATGTTTTTTAAAAATGCTTTGGAAAAATTTGGTATTAAACCGGTTATTATTCGTCACGGAAAATTTAAAAGTGCTGTTGAGCCGTTTATGCTTGATAAAATGAGCGAGGCAAACCGCGAACAAACCCAAACCTATAT
Source organism: Bacteroidales bacterium (assembly GCA_021647685.1). Taxonomy (GTDB): domain Bacteria; phylum Bacteroidota; class Bacteroidia; order Bacteroidales; family NBLH01; genus NBLH01. The sequence goes on along the minus strand of JAKIUH010000241.1, from coordinate 3,979 downwards.
CAGTTCCATATGGAATACGATGATTAATGATATTTCGGTTTCAAGAAATATCAGCACAGAAGAGTTAAATAAAATTGCAGACAGTTTACTGCTAAAGAATAACGAAGCGGCTAAGAACTTAGGTTTTATTGACGGTACATTATACCGGGATGAACTTATGAACCTGCTCAAAGATAAAGTAAAAGCAGAAAAAGTAAAAGACATTAAATTTGTTTCAATACATAAATATAATAAGGTACCTAAGAAGAAGAAAGAAGGAGAAAAAGCTTTGGCAAAAGATAAAATTGCCATTATTTATGCTTCAGGAGAAATTACAACAGGCAAAAGTACAGAAAAAACAATGGGCTCGGAAACCGTTGTTGAAGCATTAAAAAAAGCACGTGAAGACAAAAAAGTAAAAGCAATAGTACTTCGTATTAACTCACCCGGAGGAAGTGCTTTGGCATCGGATATAATTTGGCGAGAAACGGTTTTGGCAAAAGAAAAAAAGCCTCTTATTGTGTCAATGGGAGATTTAGCAGCATCGTGGGGATATTATATAGCATGTGCTGCCGACACTATTGTGGCAAGCTCAAATACATTAACCGGCTCAATAGGTGTTTTCGGGCTACTTTTTAATGTAAAAAAATTGATGAATGAAAAAATAGGAATAACTTTTGATAAAGTTAACACCAATAAATACTCAGATATTGGCTCATCATTTAAAGATATGAGTGAGGAAGAAAGAGCATTTATTCAAAACGGAGTAGAGGATATTTACGGAGTATTTATTGAACATGTTGCCGAAGGCAGAGGCATGAGTGTTGCCGAAGTGGACAGTATTGGACAAGGTAGAGTTTGGAGTGGAACAAATGCTATGGAAATAGGCTTGGTAGATGTAATTGGCGGTTTACAAAAAGCAGTTGAAATTGCTGCCGAAAAAGCAGGTTTAGAACATTATCGAATTAAACCCTTACCGGCACAAAAAGAACCTTTTGAAGAATTTTTGGAAGAGTTGACGGGAGACGCTGCCAAAGCAAAAATTTTCGGAAACGAAGAAAATGAATTTTCAATGATGTATGATTATTATAAAACTTTAAGCAATATGAAAGGTGTACAAGCCAGACTACCTTTTGAAATAATTATAAATTAAAAAATTATGCTCCGGATACTGCTATGGCCCATATCATTACTTTACGGACTGGTAACGCAGATTCGGAACTTCTTGTTTGACCATCATATACTCAAACCGGAAGAATTTAATATTCCGGTTATTTCCGTAGGAAATATTACGGTTGGAGGAACAGGGAAAACCCCTCATGTAGAGTATTTGGTTAAATTGCTTAAAGATGAAAGCAATCTGGCTGTTTTAAGCCGCGGCTACAAACGTAAAACAAAAGGTTTTTATATTGCCGGCAATCAGACTACACCTGATAAAGTAGGTGATGAACCATGCCAAATTAAAAAAAAGTTTCCCGAAGTTACGGTAGCTGTTGATGCAAACAGAGTTCGAGGAATACAAAAATTAATTGAGCAAGGTATTCAATCGGTTATCTTAGACGATGCATTTCAACATCGCTATGTTAAGCCGGGTTTATCAATTCTCTTGGTAGATTTTAATCGAAATATAAACGATGATTATTTATTGCCCTTAGGAAGACTTCGTGAACATATTTCGGCGAAAGACAGGGCGGACATAATGATTATTAGCAAAACACCGACAAACATTAAGCCTATTGACAGGCGCTTAATCCATAAAAACCTTTATCCTCGCCCCTATCAAAAAGTATTTTTTACCGGATTAAGATACGGAAAAATTAAAGCTGTTTTTAAAGAGGCAACAAATAATATATCTTTGCAGGATTTAAAAAACGGAAGTATTCTATTGTTTACCGGAATTGCACATACAAATCAATTACTTGAATACTTAAGAGGTTTTTGTAAAAATATTACACACTTAAATTATCCCGATCATGCAAATTACAATTTAAACAGGATAAATAAAATTATCAATACATTTAATAATATTAAGAATACAAACAAAATTATTCTAACCACAGAAAAAGATGCGGTAAAAGTGAGTGAATTGCCTATTGAACACAATATTTTTAAACAAAAACTGTTTTTTTTGCCAATCGAGGTATTTTTTATTGATGATGAAAAAGATTTTAATAACCAAATTATAGATTATGTTAGAAAAAATAAGGGAAACCGTTGATTTTATACAATCAAAATTTGATTTTAAGCCGGAAGTAGGTATAATTCTGGGAACAGGACTGGGAGGTTTGACTAAAGAAATGACCGTTGAACATGAAATTGAATACAAAGATATTCCTAATTTTCCGGTATCAACTGTTGAAGGACATCGTGGTGCATTGATTTTTGGTAGTTTTAACGGAAAAAAGATTGTTGCCATGCAAGGCAGGTTTCATTATTACGAAGGATATACAATGCAGCAAGTAACATTTCCGGTAAGAGTATTAAAGTTTTTAGGCATTGAGTTACTGATTGTATCAAATGCAAGTGGGGGAATCAACCCTGATTTTAATGTAGGCGATATAATGGTGCTCAACGACCATATTAATTTATTTGGCACAAACCCGCTGATTGGACCAAATATTGAAGAATTAGGACCACGATTTCCTGATATGAGTCAACCTTACGATAAAAAATTAATCAGAAAAGCGTTTCAAATTGCACACGAAGCCAATATTGATTTAAAAAAAGGAGTATATGCCGGTGTAACAGGACCAACATTTGAAACTCCTGCCGAATATATGTACATACGGAATACAGGTGCTGATGCTGTTGGAATGTCCACAGTTCCCGAAGTAATTGTAGCACGCCATATGGGTTTAACCTGCTTTGCTATATCAATTATTACAGATAGTGGTGTACCGGGAGAAATAGTGGAAGTTAGCCATGAAGAAGTTCAAGAAGTAGCTGCAAAGGCAGAACCTAAAATGGCTTTAATTATTAAAGAACTTTTAAAGAAAAAACAAGGAGGAATTTTAATAAGTGCCCATGTTGGTAATTTTGAAATTGCTGAGTATTTTTTTAAAGAAGCTGAAATAAATTCTCAAATAAACATTATAACTACTGATCAAGAACATGGTGATATTAAAGCCTATTTAGAATCGGTTACTGATCCTTCAAGTGTAAAACTTATTTTGATTAAAGAAGATTTATCACATATATTTGAAATTAATAATGCATTGAGTAATAATGAATTGATTTGCTTTACTGGTGACAGGTATTTTGAAGAAACACGATGTTTGACAGAAAAATTATTAGGTAAAGAAGCCAAGTTTCCTACAGGGCCTTTTTTATTGGCATCACGATTAAAAGTTCCTGTTGCTTTTGTTTATGTAATGAAAGAGACCAAAAAGCATTATCACTTGTATACACATATAGCTGAAGCTAAAAGTAGAGACTCTCAGGGGTTACTTCAAAATTACACTCAAAGTATAGAGTGGATTCTGAAACAATACCCTTTGCAATGGTTTAATTATTTTGATTTTTGGAAAAACTAGTCTATGAAGAATGTTTTAGTTGTTTATTATACACAATCGGGTCAAGTGGTAGAAATTGCTCAAAATGTGGTTCGAAAATTAGAAAAGTCTAGTAAAATTCATGTAAGTTATCATAAAGTTAAACCTGTAAATAATTATAATTTTCCGTGGAAAAAAGATAATTTTTTTGATGTCTTTCCTGAGTCTTTTTTGCAAATTCCTTGCAAATTAGAAGAACCACAACCTGATGTACTTACAAAAAAATATGACTTAGTTATTTTGGCATACCAAATATGGTATTTAACGCCCTCTATTCCAATCAATTCCTTTTTAAAATCAGATGAAGCCAAAGTTCTCTTAAAAGATACTCCAGTCATAACCGTAATTGGCTGTAGAAATATGTGGATTCAAGCTCAAGAAAAAATGAAGGTTCTTCTTAATAAGGTTCAAGCAAAATTAGTATGAAATATTGTTTTGATTGATAGACA
>JAKIUH010000240.1 GCA_021647685.1 Bacteroidales bacterium | reverse complement strand
CAACGCCAACGCTATTATAAAAATATGCAAACTCCGAGCCTATGGCTCCCGAGCCAACAACAAGCATGCTTTCAGGCATTTTATCCAATGTCATTGCCTGACGGTATCCAATGATTTTTTTACCATCCTGTGGCATATTTGGCAATTGTTTCGAGTGTGCTCCGGTCGCAAGTATTGTATGACCGGCATCATAAATAGTTGATTTTCCGTCGGCATCGGTAACCTCTACTTTTTTGCCTTTTACCAATTTACCGAAACCATTGATAAGGTCGATCTTGTTTTTCTTGAGCAAATACTGAACACCCTTGCTCATTCCGTCGGCGACTCCTCGGCTACGTTTTACCATATCGCTTAGATCAGGAGCAACATCTCCTTGGATTTTAACGCCATAATCGGCTGCATGTTTGGCATAGCTATAAACCTGAGCACTCTTTAAAAGTGCCTTAGTGGGAATACAACCCCAGTTTAAACAAATTCCGCCTATTTCGGCTTTTTCAACTATCGCCACTTTATTTCCCAATTGAGATGCTCTGATTGCATCAACATAACCCCCAGGTCCTGAACCAATTACTATAATATCGTATTTCATACTTTTATGGATATGTGATTTCTATATTTTTAATCTTCCAAATAAATCCAACAATATTATAAATCAGGGAAATACAAAAACTCCGGATCATAAATATTGTTGGCTGCAAAAATAATCAATCTATCCACTCAATTGCACGATTTTCTTTGCTAATTTTGAACGATTAAAAATAACACTAATTCCAGATGGAGAAAACCAACAGATTAATTGTAAATAAAACAGAAACATTTGTAAAAGAAATGCTTGCCGATGCTGAGGGAGGCCACGATTGGTGGCATATCGAGAGAGTTAGACGAAGTTCGTTGATGATTGCCGAGAAGGAAAATGCCGATTTGTTGATAGTGGAGCTAGCTTCATTATTGCACGACATCGCCGACTCAAAATTCCATGGGGGAAATGAGGAAATTGGCCCAGAAACAGCCCATACCTTCTTGAAAACACTTAGTCTTGACGAAAAAACCATCCAACATATTGAGGTGGATGGTAAAGAGTTTTGGCTTTCAGAAGCATATACCCCAATCTTGGACAAAAGCGGTATGCCTTATAAAGTATTAAATATTTCAGTAGATATTACTGATTCTGTAAAAAATGAAATTAGTTGATTAGGAATTGGTTAATTAGAAATTAGTTGATTAGGAATTGATTAATTTGGAATTAGTTGATAATAGTATCCATTTAAGTGTGTAAAGGGATATCACCCAATATACCAATTAACTAATTAACTAATAAATAAATAAACGTTCAAAAATTTTCGCCGGATTATATTTATTTGTTAATTGTCTGATTTATTATATTTGCTTTCAAATGTACTGTATGCTTTTTCAGCCTTTGTCATAATTGCATCCGCTTTTTTATTTGCAGTGTCCCGTAAATTTTCCAGTTCTAATTGTTCCTTTTCTTTAAATTGGTCATCAGGCATACTGTACAAATCAACAATTCTTTTATGTTCATTATCCATCAATGCCTTTATTTCTTTAAAAAACTCAAAAGCCGAAGCTTTTAGTACATCATCATCTTCAAACCCCTTAATATTTTTTACTGCTTTTTCCGATTTTTCCAATTGAGTATAAACTGCCTTGTATGCAGCTTGTAATTCATCAGGGCTATTAAAAGTGTCATAAACATCAATTAAATCATTTAATTTTTGCAAAACTTTATTCTCTTGATTTGCAATATCTTCAAGATATTTATTAATTTCTGCCTGAGAAGGACCTTTATTGCAAGCAGTAAAAAAAACTAAACTCAACAAAACAAATGAATAATTAAGCATTTTCATATCAATAAATTTTAAATTAACAAAGCGCTTATATGTTTTTTTCTACACAAATATACATATAATTTAGTCAAACAATTTAAGCAATTAGTCATTTAAAATCAAATTTTGGATAAAAATTTACTATTTTTAAATGATAATCCGTTTTCTTATGCAAAACAGAAGTACTCAATTCCTTATTAAATATATTTTGATTATTTTCCTGACGGCATTTTTTATGCAGCTTAAAAAGCAACTTTTCCCCTCAGAAAAACAAGAAATATTTCATATTGAACTACTCAATATGGACGGGCATTTTATCGATTCGATGATTAGCTCAATGACCGACAGTACAAAAATTGAATTATTGCTGGGAAGTAATTTATTTTTTATTGATACTCTGAATTATAATATGATTACCGATAGCAGTTTTTTAAATGAGTACTTCAATTATCGTTTATCAAAAAGTAAGCAGCAAAAAAAATTATTTTATGCATATTATCCGGCAAAAAGTGATGTTGACAATTTAAAAGACAGTAGCTTTTTCAATTTTCTAATAAAACGATACCAACAAATCAATAAAATAGCGCAGAAAAACGGCTTAATCGCCGGATGGGTTTATAAAGAAAATATACATCAACAACTTGAAGATATAGACGATACATTAAAAAAACAATTTAGCCTGCAGCGTAATTTTTTAAAAACACAAAATGCATTTCATATTTTTGAAAGCAGCTACATCACCCACACGCATCTTGAATTTGAAGGCTTAAAAATTTTAAAGAATACGGAACATAAAGCTATTGATAAAGAAATACTTGATTTTTTAAATGCTGATTTTGATATAATTCTTCTAAAACCTGATGAAAAAAAGGAAGCTGCAAAAATAATAAGCGAATTAGTGAAAAAATATCCTTTATACAAAAAGCAGTTTTATAAAAAGTTAAGAAAAATTACTAAATACGTTTATTACCTGCAAAATAATTTATCTGTAAACAAAACAAGCAGAAACAAAAATAATGAACAATTAATGTCTTATTTGCTGAATGAAAAATCAATTTTTATTGTTCAAAAAAATAAAAACATACAAGTTCCGCTACCTACGGGAATTGTTTATTCCATTCTAAATTTAACGGACAGTTTATCCAATTCTTTTTTAAATATTTTTAACAATTACACAAGTTACACAATTGTAAATCAAAAAAATAATTATAAAAACGACAAAAAAAAATTTAAGCGAAACCGGCACATTATATTAATCGATAACAGCACATTAAACAAGTTTACTATCGATAGCCTGAATAAACTATTGTATGAATTTCCAATAGATAAAAACATAATCATCAACTTTGGTGATTTTGATATTCTGGCACAACTGACGGACAGCCTGAATATGATACAAATGCCGAATCATTCCGGTTTAAACGATAGTTTAGCACCTCAGGTTTTATTTGGCGGTTTGGATATTTCGGGGCAAATTCCACGAAGCTTGAATAAACAAATCCGCTTTGGAACATCTATAAAACAAAAAGCCACCCGTTTAGGATACACATCGCCCGAAAGGGTAAAAGTATCTTCAAAAAAATTAACAAAAATAAACCGTATTGTGCATGAAGCCATTCAAGCAGGTGCTTTTCCGGGTTGTCAAATATTTATTGTAAAAAATGGAAAAGTAATTTATAATCAATCGTTTGGATACCATACTTATCAAAAATTACATAAAGTAAAAAATACAGATTTGTACGATTTAGCTTCGCTAACTAAAATCGCGGCAACGACTATTGCTGCTATGAAAATGCTTAATGACAAAAAATTAAGCATAAACGATAAATTAGCGAAATTTTTTAAAGATACGAAAATTGATTACACACGCATAAAACCCGATACACTTATAAAAATTGATACTTTTACGATTAAAAATATTCAAAACATTGAAAATTTTGTAAAAAATAAAGATACCCTTAATATAGATAGTGTACATTTTATAAGCATCGACACTTTGATTACAAAACTTACTCCCGCAAACAATATTTTTAATGTCCAACTATTTGATTTACTGAAACATAAATCGGGCATCACTCCTACTCTGCCCATTTACAAATACATTTATTACCGGTATATTTATTTCAAAGAACTCATCAAATCGCACAAAAATTTTCAAAAACAATTGGCAAAACTACTTAGAATGCCCTATATAGAAGTTCCTGATACATTGCTTAAACAAATGCATTTGCCCGACAGCATCGACAGCATTATTAATACAGAGCTTAAAAATATTTATTACGGATACTTTTCAAAAATAAAAACCGACAGCAGCAGGATTCAAATCTGTGAAAATCTTTACTTACGCAATAATTATTTTGATACTATTTGGCAAGATACCAAACAATTACCGGTTTCAAATAAGAAATATACGCAATACAGCGATATAAATATGATACTGTTACAAATGGCTATCGACTCATTAAACAGAGCCGGAATTAATCAATACCTTAAAAAAGAAATATACAATCCGCTTGGATTAAGAAATATTGATTACTTACCGCTAAAGCGTTTTCGTAAAAATAGAATTATACCCACTGAAAATGATGTACAATGGCGTTATGAATTATTGCAAGGATATGTTCACGACCCTTCTGCAGCTATACTGGGTGGAGTCTCCGGCAATGCCGGTTTATTTGCGAATGCACAAAACCTTGGAGTTTTATTTCAAATGATTTTAAACGGAGGAAAATACGGCGGAAAGCAATTTATACGGAGTGATATAATTAAACAATTTACTACGCGCCAAGAAGATACACAGCGCGGATTGGGTTTTGATATGCCCAACAGCCATGCCGTAGTGGGTAATTTGGCACCTGCAAGTACCTACGGACACAGTGGCTTTACAGGTACTTGCATTTGGGTGGATCCTGAAAACAATTTAATATACATCTTTCTGTCAAATAGAGTATATCCCAGTGCTAAAAATTGGAAAATAATTAGTCTGCATATCCGCGAGCGCATTCACGATGCAATTTATGAGGCAATAATTGATAAATAACATTAGCTCCCAATAAAAACCATATTGGCAAATTCATTAGCAGAATTAGTAATGGGTATCATTTTCCAGTTTTTTACTTCTTTATACAAATTATCGTTAAAATCAAGCACTTCAACTTTGTTGATGGATTGAAATAACTTGCCTTGATTTTCATCGGAGAATTTTTCCAAAAGACTAATTCTCGACTTCAAGAAATCTTCGGTAAAATCTTTTCTTGCGCGTATATTTGCCCACTCTACCCTGCCTTTTTCATCGGTAATAAAAACCAAACGGTCAACATGGTCAAAAACCGTAATTATTTTTTGCAACTGGTCGCGCACTGCATTAATTTGATTATTTTGCAGTACAATTAAATCGTTTATTTTTTTAACTTTTGAACCGTAATAAAAAATAATAAACATCAGCGCAGCAAACAAAAAGCCAAAACTTATCATAAAAATATTACGAAGCAATTTTTGATGCGCTAATTCTGTTTCTAAAAGATATTTATCCTCAAAATTACTTAATGAGCTTGTACCCACACTCAATTCATTAAAATTAACCCCGGTTTGTACATTTGTGCTGTCCGTTTCCTGAGCAGAAATAAGATTTGAATTAAAAAAGAAAAGAATAAGTATAAAAAATAATCTGCGTATCATAATCTATTGTATAAATTTATTCAAAAGTATAAAAAATATAGCTTTTTGTCAAGAAAGCTATAAAAATATACCTTTGAATCAATATAACAATGTTGTTTAGTTAATAAACAAGTATAATATACTGAAATTTAATTAGTTAATAAATCATTTAAATATTAATTAACTTTTTTCAAACAAATGGGCTCGTAGAGCCTAAATAATGATAGTAATCATGTTACGCCAAATATAGCAACTCGTACGAGTTGCTATAAAATATTGATGAAAATTTTTTATCATTATTTCACATCTACGATGTGAGGATTAATAAAAAAATCTAAATTTTAAGCCAAATAAAATGATAAAAAAAGAAGTAGCGTTATTATATTTATGTGATTTACAGAACATCGAATCAATAGCTTAACTGAACGAGATAGATAAATATTGCCTTTAATAAAAATTTACTCATTCATTTCGCCCAAAATATGTTCAATTTCTTCCTCGGTAGTTCTAAGTTGTTGTTTGCAAAAAGTGATGAGTTCACCGGCACGCTTAACATTTTTCGAAAGCTCGTCAATATCAATTTCTTCATTTTCTAATTTCGACATTATTTTCTCAATTTCTTCAACAGCTTCTTTATAGCTAAGTTTTTTCTTTGCCATTTTTATGTATTTTTAAAATTTAATCTTTCCTTTAAATCTGCAAACTATATTCTTCAGCAAAGCAATGATACAATTATAAATGCCTAATGCTGTAATGCTAAAATGATTTAATGCTGAAATCTGTTAATCGTCAAACATGTTAATAAAAGAACGCAGAATTCAAGTTACAATCCAACAATATTCAACAATCAATAATCAACGAAACCCAGAGCCCAGTACCTGATATCAATTCAGCAATTTATACCCTCAAATCTTAAAACCACTCACCAAAACATCGTCAATTTGTTCAATCTCACCCCGCCATTCAAGCAGCCGGTCATGAAACATAATTTCCTGAATATCCATTGGAAACTCCTGCACTTCGAGAATCAAGTTTTTAAATTGCCGCGATTTGAATTTTTTACCGTCTTTCCCACCAAATTGGTCAATAAAACCATCGGAAAAAATATAAAAAGAATCATTTTTTTGAACATCTACTACATGATTTGTAAACGACTTATTTTGATTAAATGAAACTCCAATTGGCATTCTATCAGCCTTATATTCAATAAGTTCTCCATTACGTATTTGATAAAGCGGATTAAATGCTCCGGAGTATTCCATTTTATCACTATCAAAATCAATGATACAAATAGCAATGTCCATTCCATCTTTAGTTTCATTTTCACCTCCGGTTTGATGCAAAGCACTAATTACATTGCTGCGCAATTGATTCAGAATTTCGTTTGCCGGCAAAATTGCATCACTTTTGGTAACTATTTCATCGAGGAAAGTAGTACCCAACAT
>JAKIUH010000239.1 GCA_021647685.1 Bacteroidales bacterium | reverse complement strand
CTGATAAGTCGGGTATAAAGCAGGGAGACCGTATTGTGCGTATTGATAAAGAGAATATAACCGGTAAAGATGTTCGTGTAGAGCATATTAGAAACCTTCTGCAAGGTGAAAAAGGAACAACACTAAGTTTGGAGATAATCAGACCCGGAAAAAAAGAGGTAATTTTTAAAGAACTTCAGCGCGACAAGATTTCATTAAACAGTATTACCGCAGCTTATAAAATAGAGGATAATATTGCCTACATTAAATTAGAGAGTTTTTCGGCAAATACCATTAAAGAGTTTGAAGAAATAAGCCGCTCTTTTAGAAAGAATGGAGTGCAAAATATTATTTTAGATTTGCGTAATAATGGCGGTGGATATTTAAGTACGGCAATTCGTTTAATTGATGAATTTATGCCTTCCGACAGATTAATTATTTATACAAAAGGTAAAAATAATCCGCGTTATGATTATTTTTCTTCAGGTAAAGGACATTTTAAACGTAGCAAATTAGTGATATTAATTAATGAAAATTCAGCTTCGGCAAGCGAAATTGTTGCCGGAGCAATTCAGGATTGGGACAGAGGACTTATTGTGGGCAGGCGCTCTTTTGGGAAAGGGCTTGTGCAACGTCCTTTTGATTTACCCGATGGTTCAATGATACGCTTAACTGTAGCCCGGTATTATACTCCTACAGGACGCCTAATCCAAAAAAACTATGCAAATGGATATGAAAACTATGTAAATGAAGAAAACAATCGTTTTGAACATGGTGAGCTGTTTTTTAAAGACAGTATTTATTTTGTTGATTCTTTAAAATATTTGACTTTAAATAAAAAAAGAACGGTATATGGCGGCGGTGGAATTATTCCCGATATTTTTGTAGCTGTGGATACTAATAAATTCCCTAAATTTTATTTTCAGATGTTAAAGTCAGGTGAAATTAACCGTTTTATTATTGATTTTATTGATAAAAACAGAGAACAATTAAACACTCAATATACAAATGTTGCTGATTTTGATAAGAATTTTGAACCAAAGGCTGAGCTTTTATTAAACATTGTTAAATATGCGCAAGAAAATAATTTAACGGATACTTTAAATCGCAAACTAAGTTTTTCTAAATCAGAACCTGATTCTGAATCCCTTAATCTTGCTCTTGATATTAAAGAAACTAATATAAAACAATTATTAAAAGCATTAATAGCAAGAAACTTGTGGGGTGATGAAGCTTTTTATAAAATTTATAACAAACAAGATGACTTTGTTTTAACTGCAATTGATGTTTTAAAAAATAAACACTTATACAATTCACTTCTTGCTAACTCCACTTTCTAAAAATTATCGTTTTATGATTAATGTATTAGACTGGTTCTATAGCCATTACCAAGAAATATTGGGAACCGTTTTTTCACTTATTTATCTATACTTTTCCATAAAGCAAAATATATGGCTTTGGCCTCTTGGTTTAATAAGTTCGGCAATTTATGTGTATATTTTTTTTAGTGCTGGTATATACGCCGATATGGGACTGCAGGTTTATTACGTAGTAATAAGTATTTACGGTTGGTACCGGTGGAGCAAGGGAGTGAACAAAGATAAAGAAACAACAAGTTTACAGGTAAATAATACCGATGAAATTACTGCGGTTTATCTGTTGATAATAACTTCGGTACTTTTTATTATTATTTCACAATTCTTAATAAATTATACTGATTCGCAAATTCCTTATTGGGATGCATTTACTACAGCGGCAAGTATTACTGCTACATGGATGCTTGCAAAAAAATATATTGAGCATTGGTTGATTTGGATTGTCGTTGATTTAGTTTCTACGGGTTTATATGTGTACAAAAATTTGTATTTTACCGTATTTCTTTATGCAGTTTATACAAGTATGGCTGTGGTAGGTTATTTACAATGGAAAAAATCAATGCTCAATGAATAAATTCAAGCGTATAAAAAGAATAATACTTACCGGTGCAGAGTCAACCGGTAAAAGTACTTTGGCAAAACAGTTGTCAAAGCATTACAATACAGTCTATATGCCGGAGTATGCACGTACTTATATCGAATATTTGAATAGAGCTTATAATTATGACGATGTAGTGCATATTGCTCAAATGCAAATTCAGTTTGAACAAGCATTTTTACCCAAAGCCAATAAATATCTTTTTATCGATACAGGCTTAATCATTACAAAAGTATGGTTTCAGGAAGTTTTTCAAAAATATCCCGACTGGTTAGATGATGCAATCATAAAATATTTGCCCGATTTTTATTTAATTTGCGATATTGATTTGCCTTGGAAAGAAGATACCGTTCGTGAAAATGGAAGTTTAGAAAAACGAAAATATTTGATGAATAAATATATTGAAGAAATTAAAAAATATAAGGTAAAATATGGAATTGTTAGAGGACAAGGAGACTTGCGTTTGAAAAATGCCATGAATCTCATAAACTTTTGAACGTCCGATAGGACTTCAAAACGTTTACATGGTTAAAATGTTTTGAGAAAAAGTTTAAGGACAAATAAAAAAACGTTCAAATGTCTTCCTGTCGTCAGACGATTAGAAATTTTAAGTATGAAACATCCATGATTAATAATAAACACACAGGGATATGATTATTTTGGTACAAAAATAAGCGAAACCTCTGATATTAGTGGATGTTCCATAAGACCATTAAAAATAATTAAAAAATAAACTCATGAAAATAAAATAAACAAGAAATTAAAATATGTTACCAAAAGAAAAATTTGAATTAACGGCTTCTACCTTGTTTGGATTGGAAAATGTACTTGCCGAAGAATTAAAGGAACTAGGAGCAGAAGTCATAGAAACTCAGAACAGAGCCGTTAAGTTTTTAGCGGATAATGAGTTGCTTTATAAAACGAATATCCAACTGCGTACGGCTTTGCGGATATTGAAGCCCATTGCCCGCTTTAAAGCACGCGATCAATATGCGCTTTATAAAAATATCAAGCGTATAAGATGGGAAGATTTCTTAAATCTTCATCAAACATTTTTAATAAAACCGGTTGTATTTTCACCTCATTTCAGACATTCTAAATTTGCCGCACAAAAAACCAAAGATGCTATTGTTGACCGATTTCGCGAGCGCTTTAATAAGCGACCTTCTGTTGCACTTGAAAACCCGAACATAGTATTCAATTTGCATATTGCCGGAGAAAATGTTACTGTATCGCTTGATAGTTCAGGAGCACCTTTAAATCAAAGAGGGTACCGTAAGAGTGGGGGCGATGCCCCTTTGAATGAAGTGCTGGCGGCAGGAATGATTAAATTGAGTGGCTGGGATGCGAAAACGTCCTTTATTGACCCTATGTGTGGCTCAGGAACACTATTAATTGAAGCCGGATTGATGGCTCAAAATATACCGCCTAACATAAACCGCAAAGAGTTTCTGTTTATGAATTGGCAGGATTTTGACCGTAAACTTTGGAAAGAAATTATTTCCGAAGCAAAGTCGAATATTTTAAGTGCCGAGCAGTTAAAAGTAAAAATTATCGGTTCGGATATAAATTTGCAGCAACTTGAAATTACTCAAAAAAATGTACAAAAAGCCGGACTAACTAAATTAATAAAGCTACGTAATAAAAGTTTTAGTGAGTTTGTTGTTCCTGCAAGTAAAGGCAAGATTGTTTTTAATCCGCCCTACGGACAACGTTTAAGATTAAAACAAATTGAAGAATTTTATTCAGAAATTGGGAATATTTTAAAAAATAAATGGACCGGTTTTGATGCATGGGTTTTAAGTTGCAATGAATTTGCAAATAAAAGTTTTGGCTTAAAGCCGGCAAAAAAAATTAAACTTTTAAATGGACAATTGGAATGTCGATTTTTGAATTTTCCGCTTTTTGAAGGAACGCGTAAAGATTTTTTAGGAAATAAGAATAATAATAAATAGTTTTAAAAAAATATATGGTGTAAAATTTGTATAATAAATTAGTATTTAATCGTTTAAGTATATAAGGTGTAAATTTATTTAAATTTTGCCAATTATTTTTTACTCTATTTTTTTAATAATTTTTATATATTTGTGATATATCAGGGCATTATTTTTTTTATGTGCTGAAAAAACAGGTGTTTATGGCATTTGATATTGAAGAATGGTACAAGGAAGTGAATAATGGCGATGTAGTTTTAAGCCATTATGGTGCAATTACTGCAAATGCCATAACTTTGATGCTGAATGATATTGAACAAGGCTTATATGATCGAAATGAAAAATCAAAGCTCAGAAAAAAAGTTTATAACGTAATGGTTGAAGCTTTGCAGAATTTATTTCATCATGCAGATTTGCCTCCGCAAAATGTTATTAATAAATTTGGAGAAAAATTTGCTACCTTTGTTTTGAAAAAGGAAGGTGAAAACAATTACAGTTTTATAAGCGGAAATTTTATTAGAAAAGACAGGGTAAAGTTTATTAAAGACCGTATTGATCAAATAAACCATTTAAGCCCTGACGAATTAAAAATTTTGTATAAATTAATTTTAAACAATAATGAATTTTCGGATAAAGGCGGTGGCGGTTTAGGTTTAGTTGATATTGCCAAACGTACCGGACACGAATATCATTATATGTTTCATAATTATACAGATGAATTTTATTTTTTTTGTTTAAAAATAACCATAAGTACATAATAGTTAATCTACTAATATATGGAAACATTATCATTACAAGGTTCACCAAAGACTCCTACTGTTGAAATGAATGCTGAAACCGGTGTTATTGAAATTAAAGGCAGGTCAATACCTGAGAATTCAATTGATTTTTACCGTCCCGTGGTGGATTGGCTAGATAAATATTCTGAAAATCCTGCCAATGAAACTATTGTAAATATACAATTGGAATATTTTAATACCAGCTCTTCAAAATGCATTTTGGATGTATTTAAAAAGTTGGAAACCGTTTATAAAAAAAATGGCGAAAAAGGAGTAGTAATTAATTGGTATTACGAAGAGGACGATGAAGATATGCTTGAAGCAGGTGAGGATTATCAATCAATCTTAAAAATTCCGTTTAAAATGATTGAACTCGAAGAGTAATCTATTTATTCTTCGAGTGATTGATTGATTTTTTATTGCTCTGTATGGACTTTACAGTATAATTGCTGAGATTTAAGAATTTATCTAATATTCTGAAATACAGAGCTATATATAATAAAATATTAATTATCCAGATTACGGCAACATTTATTTTTATGGTACTGTAAGGAATACCAAAGAAATATTTTAAGGGTGCATAAAAATGTGCTTTGATAAATTTTGATTCCGGATTATAATATACGGGATCTATTTTTTGGTATAGATGGTTTTTATATTCTAAAATTGGGGCTGTTTCGCCATAGTTTGTAACAAATTCAGAAAGTTTCTTATTATGATAATCCCTTTTTAGTTTTTTAAAGTTTTCTTTACCTATTTGTGCTTCAAGTTTGTATATTTTATGGTCTTTTTGTCTGTTGGCAATTATGTACAATGTATTGTAATGCTCCCTAAGTTTTTTAAAATAAGCACTTAAAGAGTCAACTATTTCCTCATTAATTCTTTCCGGAATAATATCATCAATATTTAAAGGATATTTGATATGATTATTACTATTTTGTTCTTTTCTTATTTCATTTCTTACCAATTCCAAACTGTTCCTTATTTTATTACGGTAATTACTGTCGTTATGATACAATTCATATTGAGTAATTTTGTTTTCCAAGGTTTTTAACCAGTAATTTTTTTTGAAATTGGCAATGCTTTTGGCTTTATCAAAATGATAAAAGTTTTGCTCATATTTATTATTTTTAAATTGATAAACAGCCAATGCTTCATATGCCCACCGTGAAATCATTAGTTCACCGTACCATGGAATTGAATTTGGCGATGAAATGGCCGGATTAAGTTTGTCAAAACGTACTATTATTCCACTAAGGATAATTTGTGGGATGATTAAAAAGGGGATTACAATATAAATGGCAACCGTTGTTTTAAACCCATCCGAGATATTTAATCCAATCAATGCTGCCGATACCCATACACTATACAAAACCGTCCAATATTGCCAAAACATACCGTGTATTCCCATAATATATTGCCCTATTGCTACATAAGCCATGCTTTGAAAAGCGGATATCAAAAACACTATGGCAACTTTGGATAGTAAATAACTATTCCTGCTTAGGTTTAAAAACTCCTCGCGTTTCAATACCAAACGGTCTTTAATAATTTCCTGGGCACTTAATGTCATTCCTATAAAAAGAGCTACAATTACCGACATAAAAATGTACACCGGAAGATTTAAATTATCCCAAAGCGAGTACCCATATTCATTGTTCGGGTCAATATTATAATATCGTGTAATGTAAGCAAGTATAAATGCTAGTAAGGGTGCTTCAAACAGGTTAATAATGAGATACTGTCTATTGGATAGCTTTGAAAGCACGTCTCTTTTTAAATAGATAAATATTTGTTTAAATCTATTTGGGATTTTGAAGCTGATTTCCGGTATCTTTTTTACAAATACCGAACGTTTATGTTTTTGTTTCTCAAAATTCTGATAAAAATCATACCAATCATGTGGACTTGTTTTGCGTATTTGTGTTAAATTTCCATACTCATCAACCACTTGTGCTTCAACAATATTGAATATTTGCTCGGGGTTTACATTTCCGCAGGTTGAACATTCGCTTTCGTTCCAGTTTGCTTGCCGGATACATGATTTAAAATAACTAATCGATTCAATCGGGTTGCCATCGTAGATTAAGTAGCCTCCTTGGTCTAATACCAACAAACGATCGAAACGTTTAAAAATATCGGATGAGGGCTGATGAATTACTACAAAAACCAGTTTGCCTTTAAGTGCAAGCTCTTTGAGTAAATCCATTATGTTTTCAGAGTCTCTTGATGATAAACCCGATGTAGGTTCATCAAGAAATAATATTGTAGGTTCGCGGATAAGTTCTAAGGCAAT
>JAKIUH010000238.1 GCA_021647685.1 Bacteroidales bacterium | reverse complement strand
CCTTTTTCAATATACCCGGTAAGTGCTTTTGCATCATAAAGTTCGTTGTCAATCATTACTTTTCCTGCCGGACGTAAAATGGTGTAGGCAACACCTGTTTTGCCTGTTAAACTAATTTGTTCCGTAGGAACACCCACATATCCTTCATCAAGATTTTGTTCTTTGTTTAATGCAATACGAGCAAATAAATTGGTTTTTACTAAACTCTGACTCAATAATAAAGAAAGTACAAGCCCCATGAATACCGAAAACATTACCACAAAAAGTGATTTTGCAAAAGGTCCTAAATTTAAAGTAAAATTAAAACCTTCATCATGAACTACTATATCACCGTGCGACATAGCCAATGCCAAACCGGTTATCATCAGTATAATCCCAGATATGCCCGCTACTCCAAATCCGGGAATAGCAAATATCTCTACAAGAAGTAAAAGCACTCCAAGCACAAAAACCAGAATTTCCCAATTTTCGGCTATTCCTTCAAGATAAAGCGGTGCAAAATAGATTATTGCAGCAATTATGGCTGCTGCCAATGGAAAACCAATACCGGGTGTTTGCAATTCAAAATAAATACCGCCAATAATTATCATAATAAGTATTCCTTGCAGATAAGGACTCACCAACAAACCGATAAGCTGCTCCATTTTGTCCGGTTTGTATTCAATAATTTTATAATCGTTGATGCCGGCTTCTTGTAGAACCTCTTCAATATTATCAGCAATACCTTCGCAATATCCGTTTTGCATTGCTTCATTAGCCGTAAAAGTTAAAACTTCACCCGAGTCAATAATTCCTTCGATTTTTTTTCGGGGGTCAACCATGGCTTCTGCAATTTTAGGGTCGCGTACCCATTTATAAGTAGTGTCATTTCCTGTAATAAGTGTATCTTTCCCGTGTGCTTCGGCGGTGGCACGCATGGTAGAACGCATATACGACTGATATTTATCAGGAACCGGCTCGCCCGATTGATTTACCACTGTGGCAGCACCTATATTGGCACCGGGGCGCATATAAATACTATCGCAGGAAATAGCAATCAGTGCACCTGCCGATGCTGCATTATTATCAATAAACACCAAAACAGGGATTGGACTGTTTAAAATTTTTGTACGGATTGAATCTGCTGCATCTACTAATCCACCGTAAGTATTCATGTGGATTAGCACATAATCGGCTTTTTCTTTTTCAGCTAAATTAAAAGCGTGTTTAGTTTGTCGCCAAATTGCAGGACCAATTTCTTTTTTTATATTAAGTTTTACAATTTTTTTAGGGTTTTGTTCAGTTTTATCCTGTGCATAAGATTGAAAACAAGAAATTATAAATAATAGAGCTACTAGGTTTTTTATCATCTTGTAAAATATATAATGTATTAAAATAAGATATTATTATTCGTCAAAGCCGAAAATTGAGTAATCAACATG
This sequence comes from Bacteroidales bacterium, assembly GCA_021647685.1. GTDB lineage: Bacteria > Bacteroidota > Bacteroidia > Bacteroidales > NBLH01 > NBLH01. The sequence continues at coordinate 5,544 of JAKIUH010000238.1, read as the reverse complement.
CATATTATTGGTCATATCGGGAACATTATCCCTTTTACGCTCTCCAAACGGATAGTGTTCCCATCGGTTTAACGACATATAAATAATGCCAATCATATCGTCTTTATTCTTACCTGCAATTTTTAAAATTACTTTTGTGGCAAATTTGCCAATGGCAACTGATGCAGTGTAGCCGGGGTTGGTAGTGCCAATAATTATTTTTGATAAATCATCAGTAAATTTATCAAATTCTTCATCATTGACAATATCTTCAATCATCATTGCCGTATCGCGTATGGCTTTATCGCTTTCGTACACTACAAATTGCCAATCAAAATGGTCAGGAATACTTTTTGATTGAAAAAGTACGTATCCTGTATCGCCAAAATACATTACATGATTGTCTTTAACATTTTCAACCATAGTTAGTATCCGGCTACTGACTACTTGTGTTACTGCCGATTTTAAAATATTTTTCCGGTGTTCTTGTTTTTGGGTACGCATAAATTCGGTCATATCCGGCAAAGGTATATTATCGGTAGTAACAAAACTAATGATTTTAATTTGTGCCACATCGGGACCAAAGAGTCCTAAAAAAGCAGGTAGTTCTTTATTATCGATTATTTTCAGCTTATTAATTCTAAAATAAAACATTTTGTAAACATTAATTTTAAATTATTGTACTAAAATATGAAATATAAAGGTAAGTATCTGCTTAAACAGGGTTTTATTTTAGCTTTGATTTAAAAAGCTTTGAATATTATTCAATATACCGTCTAATAATTTTCTCCGGCTTTCTACCGATGTCCAAGCAATATGTGGTGTGATGATAATATTATCCAGCTCCAATAAAGGGTTATTTGCTGGAATAGGTTCTTTTTCCGTTACATCAATGGCGGCGGCTCTAATTATTTTATTGTTTAAAGCTTCGTATAAATCCTTTTCGTTAATGATTCCACCGCGTGCCGTATTTATAATAAGCGCCGTTTTTTTCATTTGTTTAAATTCTTTCAGTGTAAATAAGTTGTGGGTTTCTTCGCTTAAAGGAGTATGAATACTGATAACATCACTTTCTTGTAAAATCGTGTTAAAATCTATACGAAAATTGTCTTTATATTCAATACCTTTACGTTTGGCAATTAAAATTTCCATACCGAAAACTTTTGCTAAGTCGGCAACACGTTTACCAATAGCACCATAACCTATAATCCCTAATTTTTTACCTTTTAATTCATAAAACGGATGATTTAACATAGTGAAAATAGGCGAAATTGACCAATTCCCCGATTTCGTTTCAGCTGAAAATTCAAGCAGTGAGTCTTGTAAAGCCAAAATTAAACTCAGGGTATGTTGAGCAACTGCTTCCGTCGAATAATTTTTTACGTTTTTTACTTGAATATTTCTTTTTTCAGCCTCAGTAATATCTATATTATTCATTCCGGTAGCTGCTACGCAAATTAATTTTAAATTTGGAGCATGTTCCATTTCTTTTGCACCGATTATTACCTTGTTGGTAATGATAATATCGGCATTGCTAATTCGTTCAATGGTTTCTTCCGGCTTGGTTATTTGATAAACTTTAAGTGTTCCAAATTTTTCGATTTCATTTATATTTAAGTCATTACCCAAGGTGTCCGCATCTAATAATACAATATTCATCCTTATTTAAAATTTATGATTTTAACAAAAATAATCATTTTAATTTGTAAATAACAATATGTTGTATATCATTTAAAATATCTAGAAATATTGATATTTATCATATTATTGCTTAACTTCCCCTTTTACTTTTGTTGTATCTAAAATTAAATAATTAAAAAACTATGGATCTATCACATATTGAACATATTGGAATAGCTGTTAAAAGCATTGATGATGCAAAAAAATATTATGAAGATATTTTGGGTTTAAAATGTTATGCTGTTGAAGAAGTAAAAGATCAAATGGTGAAAACTGCTTTTTTTAAAATTGGGCAAACCAAAATTGAACTTTTAGAAGCCACTTCACCGGAAAGTCCGGTTGCTAAATTTATTGACAAAAGAGGCGAGGGCATTCATCATATTGCCTTTGCTGTTGAGAATACTGATGCAGCTTTGGCAGAAGTGGAGCAAAAAGGAATTAAAACGATTGATAAAAAAGCACGTAAAGGAGCTGAAGGTTTAAATATCGGTTTTTTGCATCCTAAATTTACTTTTGGGGTTTTAACAGAATTTTGCAGTAGATAAATTAAAAAGGTAGCTTCAATATATATCTAAAAAACGAAAAGATGAACAGGCAAGAAAAAATTAAACAACTAATTGATTATCGAAAGGAAGCACGACTTGGAGGAGGGGAAAAGAGGATTGATAAACAACACGAGCAGGGTAAATTTACAGCTCGCGAACGGATAGAAATGCTTTTGGATGAAGGCAGTTTTGAGGAAATGGATATGTTTGTAACGCATCGTTGTACGGATTTTGGTATGCAAGACAAAAAGTTTTTAGGCGATGGGGTAGTTACCGGACACGGAACTATTGACGGACGTGTGGTTTATGTTTACGCACAAGACTTTACTGTTTTTGGGGGCTCTTTATCCGAAACTTATGCAAAAAAGATTTGTAAAGTAATGGATCAGGCAATGAAAGTAGGTGCACCCATAATCGGAATTAACGACAGTGGAGGTGCTCGTATTCAGGAAGGGGTAAACAGCCTTGCCGGATATGCGGATATATTCCAAAGAAATATAATGGCATCGGGTGTAGTACCTCAAATTTCTGCTATATTTGGTCCCTGTGCCGGTGGCGCGGTTTATTCTCCGGCTTTAACCGATGTGGTTATTATGAGCGATAAAACCAGCTATATGTTTGTAACCGGACCCAAAGTAACCAAAACAGTTACCGGTGAGGATATAACTACCGAAGATTTAGGCGGTGCAACAGTACACTCTACACGCTCCGGCGTATCGCATTTCAGAGCCGATGATGAAGAAGAAGGGCTTTTGTTAATTCGCAAAATACTGGAATATATGCCACAGAATAATTTGGAAGACCCACCAATCACTTCTTGCACCGACCCGATTGACCGTGTTAACGATGAATTAAACGAAATTATTCCTGAAAACCCGAATCATCCTTACGATGTAAAAGATATTATTTACACGATTGTTGACAGAGAAGAGTTTTTAGAATTTCACCGGCATTATGCAAAAAATATTGTTGTTGGTTTTGTAAAATTTGACGGAAGACCGGTTGGTGTAGTAGCAAATCAACCCAATTTCCTTGCCGGAGTGCTTGATATAGAAGCATCAAGAAAAGCTGCCAGATTTGTGAGATTATGCGACAGTTTTAATGTGCCTATTTTAACATTAGTTGATGTTCCGGGATTTTTACCCGGCAGTACACAAGAATACGGCGGTATAATTATTCACGGTGCAAAATTATTGTTTGCATACGGAGAAGCAACAGTTCCCAAAGTAACAATTACGCTAAGAAAATCATACGGCGGAGCACACGATGTAATGAGCAGCAAACAGTTAAGAGGCTATATTAATTATGCTTGGCCTTCGGCCGAAATTGCCGTAATGTGTGCAAGCGGTGCATTTGAAATTCTGGAAGGAAAAAATATCAAAAATATTGAAAATGAAACAGAGAAATTAAAATACATTGCAAAAAAAGAAGAAGAATACAAAAATAAATTTGCTAATCCGTATGTAGCGGCACAATACGGTTTTATTGATGATATTATTGAACCGAGAAATACACGTTTCAGAATAATAAGGGCATTTAAAACGCTTGAAAATAAAAAATTAATAAATCCTCCTAAAAAACATTCTAACATCCCTTTATAAAATGGACTCATCAGCTTATACGATTGCAATTGTCGGATATACTATTGTTTTTGCAGCATTAGTAATTCTTTGGTTTGTTTTTACAAATCTTCCGAAATTATTAACTCTCCGTCTTAAAATAAAATTTAAAAAAAATAAAGAAAACGTAACGTGTGATAAATGCGGTGAATTTATCACAGGTCAGGAAAATGCAGCTGTTGCCGCTGCAATTCATCTGTATTTCAGTCAATTACATGATGAAGAAGCTGCCGTAATAACAATAAAAAAAGTTAAAAAAGACTATTCACCCTGGAGTTCTAAAATATATACTATAAATGCTTTCAGAAGAAATAACCTATAAAAATGAAGAAATTCAAATTTAAAATTCGCGGTAATAATTACAATGCTGTAATAAACAGTTTTGAGAAAAATATTATTGATATAGATATTAACGGCACTAATTACAAAGTTGAATTAGAGCAAGAAATAGTCAGACCCAAAACGCCGAAATTGGTCAGAAGTAAAGTACATACTTCTAAAGAAGATGCAAGCATCAAAGGAAAAATCGGAAAACTGGTTAAAGCACCGCTGCCCGGAACCATCTTTAAAATGAAAATTAAAATCGGTGATAATGTCAGTGCCGGTGATACTTTATTGATTATGGAAGCTATGAAAATGGAAAATAATATTCAATCAGAAATTAGCGGAAAAATAAAATCAGTAATGGTTGCAGAAGGCGATACAGTATTACAAGGAGATATTTTATTAGAATTGGAATAATTCATAAGAGCTGTAAAAGGTTAAAATATCCTTTTGTATTTATAAAATTTGTAAAAACATAAAAATGAAAAAAATATTAACACTGGCAGGTGTATTTATAATACTTTTCAGTATTTCATATTTATTTATTCAGAGTAAAAGTGCAAAACAAACAAAAACAAAAGAAAAAATTGATTTTGCTGATTTGCTTACAAAAGGAAAATGGATGAATAAATCCGGAGGATATAAAATATCCAATGAATCTGATAATACCACAGAACGATTTAAAACTTTCCAATTTAATATTGACGGAACTTTTGAACTGGATTCGGCAAAACAAAAATACAACGGAACTTGGTCATTAAATGAAAATAATATTTATTTAATTTTCAAGACAAAAAAAATAACACATCTGTATCGAAATAATAATCCGAACAAAAGTTCAACCGACTACAGCACTGTGACAGAAGAGGTTAAATTACCGGACAGGCAAGGAATAATTTCCGAAAATCAATTAAACTTATCAGACGGATTTAAATATAAGCACTATTCCGAAGCATTATCGGGATTGTTTAATTTCTATGAATTCTCAGGTTTTGCAAATGTACAATGGGGACATATTATAATGATATTTGCCGGATTATTTTTTATTTTCTTAGCTATAAAATTTGACTACGAACCATTACTTTTAATACCAATAGGTGTCGGTATTTTAATAGGAAATATTCCTATGTTTCAAGTTGCTGATTTTAATCTGAAACTTGGTATTTATGAACCCGGCAGTGTAATGAATATTTTATATCAAGGTGTTACAAAAGGTTGGTATCCGCCTTTAATTTTTCTCGGAATCGGTGCTATGACAGATTTTTCATCTTTAATTTCAAGTCCGCGATTGATGTTATTGGGTGCCGCAGCACAGCTCGGTATTTTTGCAACTTTTCTTGGGGCTTTATATTTAGGATTTGCTCCTCAGGAAGCCGGTGCAATCGGTATTATCGGCG
>JAKIUH010000237.1 GCA_021647685.1 Bacteroidales bacterium | reverse complement strand
TATTTGTATTGGCGTCAACAGTGATCACATCACCATTTTTCACTAATGCAATTGGGCCGCCTTACTGTGCTTCTGGTACAACGTGGCCAATAATGAAACCATGCGAACCACCAGAGAAACGACAACCGGTAATCATCGCAACATCAGAACCTAAACCTGCGCCCATAATGGCAGACGTTGGCGTTAACATCTCGGGCATACCCGGTCCGCCTTTTGGTCCTTCATAACGGATGACAATGACATCACCTTTTTGAATTTCTTTGTTCTCTAAACCGGCCATCATATCTTCTTCACAGTCATAAACACGTGCTGGACCTTTAAAGGTTAGCCCTTCTTTACCCGTTATTTTTGCAACTGAACCACCCGGTGCAAAGTATCCTTTTAAGATACGGATATGCTCTTTGTTATCTAAAAATCGCATCATACGCAACAATTGTTCACGTTTTTCATTGTGCTCGGCAATGCGTAAACGGCAGGCAATCAATAAAACAGCATTGGGTACACGCGCCAATACATCGGGAAATATATCAACTAATTTTTCAAAATGTTTACTTGTGCGGAAATATCCGGCAAGCAAAACTACTTTTTTACTGCTTAAACCTAATAATTATTTTGCCGTTTTTATAATGTGTGTTTGACGCAAACCATGCGGTATTACATGAATTTCTTTCAAACATTTAGACTCGTTTATTAATAATTCTTTTTGATAACCTTCGTGTACGATAATTTCTTTGCTTAAACACAATATTTCGGAAGTTATCAGACGCTCTTTCCATGCAGGTTTGAGATATACCGTATGCAAGGTGGTAATTACCGGAATATCTGCTATTTTGCAGCGAAGTAAAAAATCTACTATCTGAATACCTCGTTCATAACCGTATAAACCAAACTCATGCTGAATATGCACTAAGTCGGGTGTTAGTTTTGAAATTAGGTGAAATAATTTGTAAGCAATGTCCTTATCATCAGGATTAAATACTTCAAAAACATGCTTGCCTTTTGCTCCGTTTTGACTTAAAATATATACTTCCAAATCATGTTTTCTGATTTCAGAATCTAAGTAGCTTGTGTAAGTAGCAATGCCACATTCTGTTGGAGGATAAGTTGATACATATATTATACGCATAATTTTTAGTTTAAAAGGTTTAATAATTCATTTATTGATGTTTGTGCCATACAAGTATATTCATCGCTGGTTCCATAATAAATATTGATTGTTCCGTCGGGCAGAACAACATGTCCGTTGGTAAAAACTACATTCCCGAAAAAGCCCTCTTTTTCATATTTTGTTTCGGGAAACATAAAAGGTTCCTTGCTCAAAGCAATAATCTTATCAGGATATTTTAAATCCAATAAGATTAGATTTAAACTATACACATTGTTTTCTCCTTTTGCATGATAAATTACCAACCAGCCGTATTCGGTCTTTACAGGTGGTGCTCCGGCACCTATTTTTTGAGTTTCCCATTTACTGCCGTTGGGACGCAATAAACATTTATGATTGCCCCAATGAATTAAATCGGGCGATTCGGCATACCAAATCGATGGTAAACCAAAACCATGATTATCAGGGCGATGCAATGCGATGTATTTGCCTTTTACTTTCTCTTCAAAAATACAAACATCTTTATTTAATGGTGAAAAAATTATTCCAAGACGTTCAATATTTTTGAAATCTTTTGTTTTTGATAAAAAGGTGGCATATCCGTCTCCCGAAACAATGGTGTAATTAATATAATATTCGTCATTAATTTTACTGATGCGTGCATCTTCCACACCAAAACTCTCAGTTCTGTCAGCGGGTAAAATAAATGGCTTTTCATCTACCTTAAAATTAATTCCATCTTTGCTTCGTGCCAGTCGTAAATGACTTAATGAGGATAAATAATCTTTACCTTTGTAAAATATACCGCGTGTATCTTTTAGTGTTAAATCGGGGCTTCTTTCAGGAATATCAAGAACTTCTATCTTGCTTTTACCTTCGGTAAATTTAAAATACGGTACGGAAACAATGTCTTTTTTCTTTATCGTTGTTTCGGCAACTCTTATTATCAGAATAATTTCATCATTAAATTGTACTGCTGCCGGATTAAAAGCCCCAACTACCTGTAAACCCTCCGCAGAGGGTTCAATCATTTTTGGGGTAATTAAAGGATTTTTCGGATTTCTGTAAAGCATGTTTGGTTTGTTTTTAATTTATTCAAAAGTTACGGAATTTTGGATTATTTTCAAAGAGAATGAATATGTTTTTTAATGAAATGTTGGAGTGTTTTAGTTTATTAACAGTAAAAAGAACAATTTTGAATAACTTTTTGTAATATATTTTTTACTTTTCGCTAAGTTTTATATTTTAGTGATTTAAAAGATTACTGTACTGATTTTTGACTCAATTTATGTCTGTTGCTTTACTCTTATAGATTGTACTTTGAAGGAAACGAATAAAACATATTTAATCGGCTCATATACATCAATTACCATAAGTATATCTTTGGTGATTTTTATGTTGGGTTTAATGGCTTTGTTGCTTATAAATGCTAAGAAACTTTCGGATTATGCCAAAGAAAATTTGGGTTTTTCGGTTGTTTTAATTAATGATAAAAAGGAAATGGACATTATACGCTTGCAAAAAGAGCTTGATTTGGCTGATTATGTTCTTGAAACTCGTTTTGTTAGTAAAGAAGAGGCTGCACGTGATTTGAAAGAAAATTTGGGCGAAGATTTTGTTGGATTTTTAGGCTATAATCCTTTATTGGCAACAATTGACGTAAAGCTTAAAGCTGAATATGCAAACCAAGACAGTATAGCGGTTATTGAAAGACATTTGAAAAAAAATCCTTTAGTAAAAGAAATTTATTATCAAAAATCACTAGTTAATTTGGTGAATGAAAACGTACAAAAAATTACCATCATATTATTTGTATTCAGTGTGTTGTTTTTTTTCATTTCATTTGCTTTAATTAATAATACCATTCGTTTATCTTTTTACTCTAAACGTTTTTTAATTAATACGATGCAGCTTGTTGGGGCTACTGATGCTTTTATTCGCCGTCCGTTTTTGATAAAATCGGCATATTTTGGAGCTTTGGGCGCACTTATTGCCATTTTAATGATGATTGGCGTAATTTATTTTTTGCAAAGTACGCTTGAAGGCTTGGTAATTGTTCAGGATAAATGGTTGATACTGGGGATAATGTTTATTTCCGGTGTATTTATATCCTTGATTTCTACATGGTTGTCGGTAAATAGATTTTTAAAACTGCAAACCGGTGAGTTGTACTACTAAATGAAATGTATCTGTCGAAAGTGTCTATACTTAGGTTTTGTTAAGTTTTTCTTCACACTGTCGGGTTTTAAACTTTGTCAAGGCTTGATAAACCGAAAATATTTACTAAGCATCTCGTTTACATCAGCTGAAATTTTAAAAAATACAGTTAATAAAGTATAAATAATTGTTATAAAACTGCTTCTTAAAAAGATATCAAGGTATAGATTGTTTAAAACAGGCATTGATAATGAAGTAAAATAAACAAAAACTCCTATTGCCGAGAGCAACACAAATTTAAAACTAAAAGGTTGCATCTTAAATTTTATTTATACAAAAACGATACGCATAAGAATAAATATACTTAATGAAATTGCCGATGCTATTGCAGCTCCGCTTATTCCCCAAAGGGGAATAAAAATCATGTTGGTAATTACAATCAGTAAAAAATAAGCAATAATAAACCAACTTAAATATTTATAATGTTTGGAGCTTGCAATAATCGTATTATTGGCACCGCCTGCCATATAAAAAGTGTATGCCAAGCCAAAAAAGAAAATCACATATTTACCGGCTTCACAAGAGGGAGGTAAAATACGAAAGATATTGTGTATATTTGCCCACAAACCGATAAAAACCAGCAATCCTATAATATATTGATTAATCGCCGTTGCTCTATAAACTTTATTTATTTCTTTTAAATCATTTCGTTTCCATGCCTCGGCAATTATGGCAGAGGCGATTTTAAGCATCGCACGTGAGGGTACACGTATTAAAGCTGCAAAAACAAAAAACGTAGCATAAATCCCTGTAACTTTAAGACTAATAATCGAACTCATCATGATTTTATCGGTTTGTATAGCTGCAATTCCTGCTATTCCGTATAAAATACCGAATAAGCTCATTCCAATCATATTTTTGCGTAAATCGGGACTTATAAAACTAAGTTGCGGTTTCAGAGTAAACTCGCCATCAATGGCAAGCCAGATACACAGTAATATTGCAGGTAAAGCGTTTGCTACAATATAAAGCCACACAAAAGACTTAAAATTGTAGATTTGATAATAGTATAAAATCAGAAATAATAAAATAAAAATTCTTTGTACAAATTCTTTCACAAAGATACCCCGAACAGCCTGAAAAAGAACGGTGTTGTATATATCAATAATCATGAAAACTATTCCGAAAAATATTAATGGAATCAGGTAGTTAATGTATTCGACGAAAAGTGGAGCATTTTCAATATTTCGACTGATAATAAGAGGTTTTACTATATAAAACAAAAATAGACTAAATAAAAATCCGGCTAAAATGACCATTACCGTAATAAAAAAATAGCCATGGTGATGATTTTCTTTGTCACGAAAGTAGGAGAACATGCGCACGGTAACACTTACAAAGCCCAAGGTGCCTATTTGAGCAAAAAGTGCTGAATAGGAGAGTAGCGTATTTAGTAAACCTATTTGTTCTTGATTTAATATTTTAGGTAATAGTACCGATGAGGTTATAAAGCCTACTAAAACGCCAATGTATAAAAAAAGGCTGCCAAGAATACTTTGTCTTTTTATTACTCCCAAAATTTTCGTTTTTAAAAATTACCTGCTTTGTGTTTCATTATTCTGCAATGAATCTTTGATAATATAATTATAATCTTCAATAATAGTTTGTAAAAATGTACGGGGAGGCTCTGTTGTTTTTATCCCAGTTTTTTTTAGAACAGCCTCTTGAGTACTTATAAGCATATCAGTAGTCTTTCTGCTGTAATTTTGTTTATGATGATTTAATACTTTATTAATGATTTTTATATCTTTTTCATTTAATTTCTCAACTTCTCTGTACTTTAGTTGATAATCATCGGGTAGTTTTCTGTAAATTGAAGTATTCAAGTTCATTTTCCTTTTCATGTCAATAACCGTTGTGCCGGCAGCTAAATCACCCAGTCGTTGTCCTTTGCCATTTATTGCAATGGTAATAATTGCCACCGAACCATAAAATGGTATATCAATAATACGTAAAATCCAGCGTAAAAAATAATCTAAAATACCTGCTTGCGAACCATCTAATTTTACGACTCTTATATTTAGTGCCATTTTTCCTAATGATTGTCCTTGGAAAAAAAGTTCAGACAAAAAACTGTAAAAAATAACCGGTAAATAAAGTATTATTGTCAATGCAGTACTTTTTCCAAGAAAATCCCCCATAAAACTAAAAAAAATGGCATAAGTAGTAATTACGACAAAATCAATAAGTTGTGCAAGTATCCTTTTTCCGATACTTGCAGCGGGATGTGTAATTAAAACATTTTGTGTTGTATTTATGTCGATTTGCGGCATTTATAGTTTGTTTTTAAAAATGCGAATATAACAAACTTATTTTTAACCTTAAATTTGCAGACGATGTTCGTAACGAAAGGGTAAAATGTACACCAAACTGATGTGCAGTTTGACTTTGCAGTAGAATATTGTTTGCGGATTTAAGGTTTAACAAAAATACAAAAAAGCAATCCATGAAATTAAGCGTTTTACTTAAATCATGGATTGCAAAAAAAACAAGAAAAGAGCAAGTCCCGCTAATTGAGCAACAAAATTTCTGTCCTACGGTTTTCGTGAGCTTTCCACTCTTTGTCTTCCGGTTTCCATATCATCTCATCTTTTCCACAACCTTTGATGAAAATTCTGTTTTCATCAATTCCGTTTTTTACCATATAATCTTTTACTTTTTGTGCACGGCGCAGGGATAAATCATAACAATATTTATCGCTTCCTTTTGAATCGGTGTGTCCGAATATCATAATTGTCGTATTTTCTTGTTTTTCTAGATAATCAATATAGCCGTCAATCGCTTCTTTGTATTTATCAAGAAGTTTTGTTTTGTCAAAATCAAAATAGGCAACGGCTTGCGGCACTGAAACCGGAATTTTATGTAAACTGTCCGCAGCTTTTTGCCAATAGTTTTTTGCGTATGTTTTATCATATTCGTCAATGGTAAATTTATCACCAACCATGTAGTTTGCTACGGTACTGTAATTTTTACCCTGATTATTGTTATAAAGAATACGCACACTGTGTTTTCCTTTTTTTGCCGGTGGTTTATACGATATTACGTAGTAATTTTTTAAAATAATGGGTAGTTCCATAAAAACTCTATTCACATCATCATAATTTTTTAATTTATAAAAATTCCCACCGGTGGTATAAGCCAATTTTTGCAAAACAGGATTGTTTACTCCATCTCCATATGCTATTACATGAATCGTAACCCCCAACTGTTTTGCTTTTTTTGCTAATTGAGTTGCCGTATAAGCATATTGCCCGAAATAGGATAAAGAGGAATTTTCCATTCCATCGGTAAAAAGAATTAAAATTTTATTATTATTGGTGCCGCTAATCATATTCATGGCATAATCACCACCGGCATACAGGGCTGTACTACCTCCAAGCGTATCTAATCCTTTCATTGTGAAAAACTTTAACAAACTGTCTTTTTTTGCTTCTAAATCACATACTTTTGCCAAACTATGATCAAAACGGGCTATAGAAATCCGGTCGGTTTTATCTTTATAACTAATAAATGTGTGTACCGATTTTTCAAGCGAATCAATTACCCCTGCCATTGAGCCGCTATAATCTACGAATAAAGAATAATCATAGGGTAAACTTACAACATCTCCAAATTCCTTAAACATGTAGTTTGTAATTTTACGACTTGTACGTCCTGT
>JAKIUH010000236.1 GCA_021647685.1 Bacteroidales bacterium | reverse complement strand
TTGTCTTTTAATCGTACCATTTTGGAATTGAAACTATATACAAGCGGAGGGAATTTAGACAATGGAAAAGCTTTTAATCGTACCATTTTGGAATTGAAACACGTATAAAATGCGTGCTGTTTTTCTTTGTTTTTCTTCTTTTAATCGTACCATTTTGGAATTGAAACTATCTATTAACTAATATAACTATATCTGCATCCTGCCTTTTAATCGTACCATTTTGGAATTGAAACTTTTAATAAACTTTTTAATAAACTTTTTAAAAATTCTTTTAATCGTACCATTTTGGAATTGAAACGCGCTACGATAATGGCGATATTGTAGAATTTACAAACTTTTAATCGTACCATTTTGGAATTGAAAGCCCAACTGAGAGAACGCCGGAAAGTAAAAATCAAACCTTTTAATCGCACCATTTTGGAATTGAAAACTGCCCACTACTAATTCATAATTGTATCTCTTGGGCTTTGCAGTAGAAGCTGGTTGCAGATTTATGGAAATACATATCGTAGCAATTAGATTTTTTACAACAAAATATTTATATTGCCGAGAAAATCAATAGTATTTAATTGAAACGGCATTACATACATAAACTGATTGAACAGGGAGAACATTTGAAACTTGATTTTAAATTTGCAATTAACGATTCCAGGAAAATAGCCCGAGCAATGGTTGCTTTTGCCAATGCAAAAGGAGGTAGATTACTGATTGGGGTTAAAGATAACGGTAAAATTGCCGGTGTTCGTACCGAAGAAGAATTTCATATGGTAGAAGCCGCAGCACAAATGTACTGTAAGCCGGAAATTGTTTTTCGGCGTAAAGACTGGATGGTAGAATCGCGGAAAGTACTCGAGATTGTTATTCCTGAAAGTAAAGAAAAACCGGTTTTTGCGCAAAAAGATAAAGGGAAATGGCTGGCTTATGTGCGTGTTGATGATGAAAATGTTTTGGCAAATGTTGTGATGCTTAATGTTTGGAAAAAACAGAAGAGCACAAAAGGAGTCAAGATAAACTACTCAAAAGCCGAAAAATTTTTACTTTCGTATGTAAATCAAAATAAAAACATTAGTTTAAACCAGTTTTATAAGCAAGCCGGTATTAGTCGATATCGTGCCATAAATATACTGTCCGATTTAATTGTTGTTGGTATTATTGATTATGATTTTCAGGGAAATAGAATTCTTTACAAATTAAAAAACGAAAAAAAACAACCATGAAGTATTTACTTATTTTACTTGCTTTTATGCAAATTCATTTATTATTGTTTTCGCAAAATAATAAAAACATTCAAAAAAAGGATATAGAAATTCTTATTGCTACATTTTTAGGTAACGAAACCCGTAATTATTACGGTAATGAAGCACCCGATAAGCTCAATCCGGTATGGAAACTCTATCTTGGTGAAGGGCTAAGCCCTGCCTACGGAAAACAAAAAGTATGGAAAGGAGCAGGCTGGACAGGTCAGCCGGTTTTAGTACGCGAAAACGGAGAGTTATTTCTTATTCAACCTTCATTTGATTATAATTTAAAAAAAATCAATGCAAAATCAGGAAAAGTTGTTTGGGAATATCGTTTTGATGATATTTTAAAAGGCTCACCTACAATTTGGTATAATAAAAATGCTGAAAATCCTGAAAATAGTTATGTAATAATTCAAGGCAGCCGCTTTGGCTATTGGAACGACCATAACGATAAATACATCCCGAGTTTACGGGCTATATCGTATTTGACCGGTAAAGAATTATGGCGTTTAAATTCTAAAAAAACCGATTGTTATTCGCGCGATGTGGATGGCTCGGCTTTGGTAATTAATGACACTGCCTATTTGGCTTTGGAAAATGGTATTTTTACGGTATGGAATCCCGACCCTGCTAAACAAAAAATGTTGGATGGTAAAATGCAACCCGAAGTTTATCAAGAAATTGTTTATTATAATGAGGAGGATATTAGCCGTCATGGCGATGATCTGGTTTCCGAATCATCACCTACCTTTTTAAACAACCATATATATACACTTTCGGGAACCGGTAAAATCTACGGATATAATTTTCTGACAAAAAAGAATGATTGGGAATTTTTTATCGGTACCGATATGAATGGTTCTGCACCGGCTACGGATGATAACTGTTTGCTGATTCCGGTAGAAAAACAATACGAGCCCGGTCCGGGAGGCGTTATGAAAATTGACCCTTCAAAATCACCCCATGAATGTGTGCTTTGGTATTATCCTACACCCATAAAAAAATGGTATCACTGGGAGGGAGGAATTATTGGCTCGGTATCCTGCAACGACAGTTATGTTGATAATCAACAAGAACATTTTGCCGTATTTCTTGATGTCAGCGGATTGCTTACCGTAGTAGATCATCAAAAATTAGAAAAAAACAAAAAGGTTTTGGGACCTGACAGCACTACTTATTACCCAACACCCAAACTAATTGCACAAGTGCAAATTCCCGGAACAATTTCCACGCCCATTATTGTAAAAGACAAAATTATTGCAGGTACCGATAACGGTTTGTTTTTATATCAATTAGTGAAAATAAAAAAGAATAAATATGAACTTAAGCTTTTGGATAAAGTTGACAATTTGGAAATAGATGCTACACCTATTGTTTGGAACAAAAAAGTTTATATTGCTGTGCGCGATGGCTATATGTATTGCTTTGGTAATGAATAGTTTTACTTGAAAAATGAATATTTATTCAGAAAAATATGTTGTATAACAATTTGTATATTTATACTGAATTATTTGCTAAATTCGCATTCCCGTTAAAAAAAATAACACGGGCTAATTAATTATATTTCAGATAATACCTAAATATTTAAATTAAAATCGTAATGAAGTTCTGAATCGTGCATTATCAATAATGGCATACAATTCAGAAGTGTTGTAGGTTTTTAATTTAGATTTTTAGGTAACAGTATTAACTTAAAGTCAATTTAAACGATGAAAAAACTAGCAGTAGTAGCATTAGGAGGGAATGCCTTGTTGCGCGGTAATCAGGCAGGAACTATTGAAGAGCAAGAACAAAATACAAAAGATACGCTTGAAAATCTTATTTATTTGATTAAAGAAGGTTATGGATTGGTAATTAGCCACGGAAACGGTCCGCAGGTTGGAAATATTCTAATGCGTAACGATGCCGGTGAAGAAAAATACGGTATCCCACAGATGCCTTTGGATATTTGTGTTGCCGATTCGCAAGGAGGAATAGGTTACATGATAGAGCGCGTGATGCGTAATGTATTGAACGAACACGGCATTGAAAAGGATATTGTAACGCTTGTAACACAGGTAGTTGTTGATAAAAACGATTCAGCTTTTCAAAACCCCACGAAAAGAGTGGGTAAAATATACACCAAACAACAAGCCGATGAGTTGGCTAAAGCCAAGGGCTGGATTTTTAAAGAAAGTCCCAAGCAAAAAGATGGTTGGCGCAGAGTGGTTGCATCACCCGAACCCTTAGATTTATTTAATGTTCAAACCATTGCGGAAATTGCACGCAGAGGAACCATTGTCATTGCATCGGGTGGGGGAGGTATTCCCGTTTATATTGATGAAAAAAAAGATGTACGCCCTTTGGAAGCGGTAATTGACAAAGATAAAGCTTCTGCGCTAATGGCGACTAAAATAAATGCCGATGAACTGTATATCTTAACCGATGTTCCTTACGTATATATTAACTATGGCGAAGAAAATCAAAAAGCACTTGAGTTTTTAAATAAAGAAGATGCCTATAAATACATGCAAGAAGGAAAATTCGGAGAAGGAAATATGGCACCTAAAATTCAGGCAGCTTTAAATTTTATTGAAAAAGGCGGTAAAAAAAGTGTAATTACCGAAGCAACTAAATTGGAGGACAAATCATACGGTACAAAAATTACCTTAGAGTACGAAGATTAAACGCGCATAGATGCATAATTATTTGAAAATTTGTTTTCTTTTTCTTTTTCTCTCAATTTTTAATAATGTATTTTCGCAAAATATTTCTTTTGCAGATAAAGATATACGTAATCTTAACAAAACCGGTACAGATTCACAAAATTATGAATTCGTTAATATTCAATGTACTAATACATTAAATAAAATATTGCATCAAGAGAAAAAAAGAAAAAGATAAGCTCATTCATTTTTATAATCATTAATATTTTAAACATCAAGTTATGGCATTTAATTTAAGAAACCGGAATTTTTTAAAATTATTGGATTTTACACCCAAAGAAATTAAATTCTTATTGGATTTATCCATTGATTTAAAAAAAGCAAAATATGCAGGAACCGAACAACAAAAATTAAAAGGCAAGAATATTGCATTGATTTTTGAAAAAGCTTCAACCCGTACACGTTGTGCTTTTGAAACAGCAGCACATGATCAAGGGGCAAACGTAACTTATTTGGGTCCATCCGGCTCGCAAATAGGCAAAAAAGAATCAATGAAAGATACGGCACGCGTATTGGGCAGAATGTATGACGGAATTGAATATCGCGGTTTTGCACAAACTACGGTCGAAGATTTGGGCAAATATGCCGGTGTTCCTGTTTGGAACGGACTGACCAATGAGTTCCACCCAACACAAATTCTTGCCGACTTTATGACCATGATGGAACATTCGGATAAACCCCTGCATGAAATCAAATTTGCTTATATGGGTGATGCACGTAACAATATGGGTAATTCTTTATTGATAGGTGCTGCTAAAATGGGTATGGATTTTCGCTCTATTGCACCTAAAAGTGTGCAGCCCGAAGAAGAACTGGTTAAGCAAGCCATGGAAATTGCCAAAGAAACCGATGCTAAAATTACGGTAACCGATAATGTTGCCGAGGGTTTAAAAGGATGTGATTTTATTTACACTGATGTTTGGGTATCAATGGGCGAACCCGATGAAGTTTGGAAAGAACGTATTGAGCTGTTGAAACCTTATCAGGTAAATAAAGAAGCAATGGCTATGACCGGTAACCCTGAAACAAAGTTTATGCACTGTTTACCGGCTTTTCATAACAGAGAAACACAAGTTGGTGAAGAAATTTATCAAAAATTCGGATTAGACGGAATGGAAGTTACCGAAGACGTTTTTGAATCAGAAGCATCTATTGTTTTTGACGAAGCCGAAAATCGTTTACATACCATTAAAGCCGTTATGGTAGCAACCTTGGGTGCTTAAAATTAAGCAAATAAGAACTAAAATGTATTCCGTACATTAGGTGTGGAATACATTTTTTTATTTAAAGTTAAGATGTAAAAAATATTTTATCCAAAGATTAATCAGATTTCCACAGATTTTTACTTCGTAAAAACTTATGCTTAAAGCTAAAAACAATATATTTTTAGCACCAAAGTTGCGCAATACAACAGCATTTGGCAAACTCCAATGAAATATTTATCAAACTGAAATAGTACTATTTCAGTTTGATAATGCTAAGAACCGTTTTTAAGCGAAAAACTATAAATGCATATTTTATTGTGCATTTATTGCTGTAATTGCTAATTTAGTTGTGCTTTTTTATATCTTTGTGTAGTAAACTATGAATAAAATGAGAACACTTTATCAGAAATATGAAATACTGTTACTAAATACAACGACATATTTTAAACGTTACTTGTTTGAAAAAATATCATGGAATAGCCGTATGGTAGGAATTATTGGTGCTCGTGGTGTTGGCAAAACAACAATGATACTCCAATATATTAAAGAAAACCTCGACAGCAAAAAAGCCTTATACGTATCGGCTGACGATATCTACTTTAGTCAAAATAAACTTATTGATTTAGCTGATGATTTCTATAAAAATGCAGGTGAACACTTATTTATTGATGAAATACATAAGTATGCGGATTGGTCACGTGAGTTAAAGAATATTTACGATTCATTTCCTGATTTAAAAGTAGTATTTACCGGCTCTTCAATCCTGGATATACTTAAAGGGTCTGCTGATTTAAGCCGTCGAGCACTAATCTATAAGTTATATGGTTTATCTTTTAGAGAATATCTAAACCTTTTTCATCATTTCGACATAGAACCTTTTTCTTTGAAACAAATAATTAATAATGAAGCAAGGCTAAAAAATATAAAGCATCCTCTTCCTTTATTTGATGATTATTTACATCGCGGATACTACCCTTTTGGACTTGAAAATGAAATAAATTTACGCTTAGGGCAAATTATTGTTCAAACATTAGAAACAGATATTCCGCAGTATGCAAATTTAAATGTAGGAACAAGTCGTAAATTGAAAAGATTGCTAGCCATTATCGCAGAAAGTGTGCCGTTTAAACCGAATTTTTCTAAAATAGCTGAAATGATAAACGTTAGTCGAAATTCCTTAGATGATTATTTTTTATATATGGAAAAAGCCGGACTTATTGGGCAATTAAGAAACGAAACAAAGGGCATTCGTGGCTTAGGAAAAGTAGATAAAGTGTATTTAGATAATACGAATATAATTTTTAACTTGGTTGGAGATAAATCAAATTTAGGAAATCTGAGGGAAACTTTCTTCTTTAATCAAATGCGTGTTAGTAATAATGTGATATCATCAAAAAAAGCCGATTTTGTAATTGATAATTTTACCTTTGAAATTGGTGGAAAAAATAAACAACAAAAACAAATAGAAAGAGATGGTAAATCATTTGTCGTAAAAGATAATATTGAATTTGGTTACCTAAATGTGATACCACTTTGGACTTTCGGAATGAATTACTAAACTCTTTACTACTGATTAAATTCACATATTTTATTTTTACAAGTAGCACAGTTCTCCCGAGTTTTTAATCGGAATTTGTTTTAATGTCAGAACAACTGACCCAATGGGATTTAAGATGACCCCAAAATTTTTATGAAAATACCTATATGCTTATTAGGCTGAAAGCCTTAATTAACTTAACTCAATGGCAAAGCCTTGGGTAAATCAACTCTTAAATTTGTCCGAACCCTGAAAGGGTGAATTAAGTTGCATTTACAGTTCGTACACATT
>JAKIUH010000235.1 GCA_021647685.1 Bacteroidales bacterium | reverse complement strand
TCATATAAATAATAATTAATAAAACATGTACGATATTCTTGAACTGAATAAGAAACTTGTTTCTGAACTACGAACAATAGCTAAAGAACTTGGTTTAAAAAAAGTAGAAAAATTAAAGAAACAAGATTTAATTTACCAAATACTTGACGAACAAGCCGTTAAACAAGTAAAGGAACCTCTAAAAAAGGAACAAAAATCTGAAAAAAAGGAAAAAAGAGAGAAGCGTCCGCGAACACCAAATCAGGGGGTAAAGAAAGAAAATAAATCTAAAGACAAAAAAGAGCAGCCCGACGTAAAGCAAAAAAAACAGGTAAAAGAAACTAAGGAAGTAGAAGTAACACAAGAGCCTGTAAAACAAACAAGCGAAACTGAAAAACAAGAAAAAAGTACGCGAAAGGATTTTAATGATGAGAAAAAATCTCATGAAAAATCTCATGAAAAATCTCATGAAAAATCTCATGAAAAATCTCATGAAAAAGAAAATCTAAAGCGCGAACGTCAAAAAAATGATCATCAGGATAGAGAGCTACACAAAAAAAACAGAAATCAGCGCGAAAAGCTTTACGATTTTGACGGAATAATATCCAACTCCGGTGTTTTGGAAGTGATGTCAGAAGGTTATGGTTTCTTACGCTCGGCAGATTATAATTATTTTAATTCACCGGATGATATTTATGTTTCACAATCGCAAATAAAATTATTCGGGCTTAAAACAGGCGATATAGTAACGGGTCTTATTCGTCCGCCGAAAGAAAGCGAAAAGTATTTTCCTTTAATTAAAGTTCTGGAAATTAATGGTCGCGATCCCGGATTTATCCGTGATCGTATTCCCTTTGATTACTTAACCCCTTTATTCCCCAACGAAAAATTTAATATTACCGGAAACGGGCACAATAATTTATCTACACGTATCATTGATTTATTTGCACCAATCGGTAAAGGACAAAGAGGACTGATAGTGGCACAACCTAAAACAGGGAAAACCGTTTTGTTAAAAGAAATTGCTAATGCAATTGCAGCAAACCACCCTGAAGCTTATCTAATTATTTTATTGATTGATGAGCGTCCCGAAGAAGTTACCGATATGGCACGAAGTGTAAAAGCAGAAGTAATTTCTTCTACTTTTGACGAACCTGCCGACAGGCATGTTAAAGTAGCAAACATAGTTCTGGAAAAAGCAAAGCGAATGGTTGAGTGCGGACATGATGTCGTTATTTTACTGGATTCTATTACACGGCTTGCAAGAGCTTACAATACTGTATCACCGGCATCAGGCAAGGTATTGTCGGGAGGAGTAGATGCCAATGCACTACATAAACCCAAACGCTTTTTCGGGGCTGCACGTAATATTGAAAATGGCGGTTCGCTGACGATTATCGCTACTGCACTTATTGATACCGGTTCTAAAATGGACGAAGTAATTTTTGAAGAATTTAAAGGTACCGGTAATATGGAATTACAATTAGACCGGAAATTATCAAACAAAAGAATTTATCCGGCTGTTGATATTACTGCTTCAAGTACACGTCGCGAAGATTTATTATTGGATAAAGAACTTCTGAGCAGAATATGGATTTTAAGAAATTATTTGTCCGATATGAACTCTATTGAAGCAATGCAATTTGTTAAAGATAGAATGATGCGAACCGGTACTAACGAAGAATTCTTGATTTCTATGAACGGGGACTAAACGCAATTTATAGTAAACTTTATATATAAGCCGGATAAATTCCGGCTTTTTTTATAGAAAAAATATAAAAATTAAAGACAAAACATCATTAAAACTTGATTTTTTTATTACTTGTATCTAAAATAAATCAAAAAATCAAAAAAATTTATTAACAAGCGCTGTTAATAAGTAATAGCAAGGATTTGCGTACACATACAGTTTTTTACCAAAAACTAAAAACATGCTAAATAGTTAATACAGAATGAATTACATACAGATATTAAAGTAAAACTTAATACTATACACTTGAAAGCCTTTACTTATTTGACTTTCAGCCTACTCAAAAAAACAAGTGCTAATTTTAATCTTTCTCTGTTTTTTTTCTGATGAAATTTGCTAAAGTCCGCAAATCCACTATATTTGCATACATAATTAAACAAATAAAAATATATCATTAACTTTAAAATTACAATTATGAACAAAGCTGAATTAATTGACGCAATTGCAAAAGATGCAGATTTGACAAAAGCTGATGCTAAAAGAGCATTGGATGCATTTATTAACGCTACATCAGGTGCTTTAAAAAAAGGTGAACGTGTTGCATTAGTAGGATTTGGTTCTTTCTCAGTATCTAAAAGAAACGCTAGAACAGGTAGAAACCCACAAACAGGTAAAGAAATTAAAATTGCTGCTAAAAATGTAGTTAAATTTAAAGCAGGTAGTGATTTATCACAAATTGTTCAATAAAGCAAACATTTTTTATTTAAAAAGCTGTCTTACTTTGTAGGCAGCTTTTTTTTTGCCTAAATCTTATCTATTTTTGTAAGGATATTTTTAAATAGTATGAAACATCCATGATTAATAATAAACACAAAAGGGCATGATTATATATGTACAAAAATAAGCTAAACCTCTGATATTAGTGGATGTTCCATGTGGCAAATAAAAATAATTAAGAATAAACACATGAATAAGGAATTAATAAAACATTTAGCTAAACTAATTACCGAAGAACGCTGGCAGCTAATGAATAAAATAATAGCAGACCGCACAAGATATATTACTGTGGTTTTGGAAGATATTTTTCAAGCACACAATGCTAGTGCAGTTTTACGCACTTGCGATTGTTTTGGAGTACAAGATGTTCATATTATCGAAAACCGAAATCAATATACAGTAAACCCGGATGTTGCATTGGGTGCATCGAAATGGTTGGATTTAAAAAAGTATTCGGAACAAGAAGAAAATACAACTACCTGTATTAATCATTTAAAAGAAAAAGGATATCGTATTGTAGCCACTACTCCGCACACTGATGATGTAAACCTTGAAGAATTTGATTTACCCAAGGGAAAAGTTGCTTTAATGTTTGGTTCGGAGCAACCCGGATTAACAGAAACAGCCCTTAATAATGCCGATGAATTTTTAAAAATACCGATGTTTGGCTTTACCGAAAGCTTTAACATCTCGGTTTCTGCATCAATTATATTGCATCATTTGCGCTGGAAATTAAACCAATCAGAAATAAAATGGCAATTAAGTGCATCGGAAAAAGACGAAATACTATTAAATTGGCTTCGCCAAAGTATTAAACGTTCGGATGTGGTAGAAAGAGAGTTTTTGAAACGATTAAACAACTAATTTATCTGATTACAATGCTTACACACAGACAAATTTTCTTTAAACATATAGGACAAACATCACCAACACCCTATGCCTTAGAAATAAAGCATGCTAAAGGCATTTATTTATACGATACTTCAGATAAAAAATACATTGACCTGATAGCAGGAGTATCGGTAAGCAATGTTGGACATTTGCACCCCGAGGTGGTAAAAGCAGTGCAAAAACAGGCAGAAACTTACATGCACTTAATGGTATATGGCGAATATATACAAAGTCCGCAGGTAGAATTTGCAAAGCTATTAACTGACCAACTACCTGTAAATTTAAACAGTATATATTTTGTCAACTCAGGCAGCGAAGCAAACGAAGGAGCCATAAAACTTGCGAAACGCTATACCGGCAGAAGCGAAATAATTGCTTTTAAAAATGCCTATCATGGCAGCACCCACGGAGTATTAAGTTTAATGAGCGATACTTATTTTACACAGGCATTTCGTCCTTTATTACCCGGTATTCGCTTTTTAGAATTTAATAACATTGATGATTTATCGCAAATCAGCAATAAAACAGCCTGCGTACTTGTGGAGCCCATACAAGGAGAAGGAGGCGTAGTGCTGCCTGAAAATGATTTTTTAAAGAAATTACGCAAAAGATGTGATGAAACCGGAACTTTATTAATCTTTGACGAGATACAAACCGGTTTTGGTCGTACCGGTGATTTATTTGCTTTTATGAAATATGGTGTAGTACCGGATATCTTCACGATTGCTAAAGCAATGGGCGGAGGAATGCCGATTGGCGCATTTGTATCGAATAAAAAAATTATGGATTCGTTTACCAGTAATCCTGTTCTTGGACATATTACAACCTTTGGCGGGCATCCGGTATCGGCAGCAGCAGCATTAGCAAGCCTAAAAGTTTTACTTTCGGAAGACATTATTGACCAAGTAAATAAAAAAGGTGCATTTTTAATTAACAAACTCATACATCCAAAAATAAAATCAATACGAGGAAACGGTCTCTTTTATTCAGTAGAATTGGAAAATGCCGAAACAGTTCAAGATTTTATACGTCTTGCACTGCAAGAAGGCTTAATTACCGATTGGTTTATCTTGTTGGAAAATCGTTTTCGTATTGCTCCGCCGCTAATTATAAGTTATGAAGAGCTTGATTCAGTTGCAAAAATTATTTTAAAAGTTTTGGACACCTTATAATAAAAAGATTTTTTAATAATTTTGTCGAGAATTATACGTTTAGATAGAAAATCATAAGCAAAAAACTATGAGAAACTATTTAATTCTACTTCTACTAATTTTTAGTATAAATTTATTTGCTCAAACTCCTGATATAAAACAAAAAAGTGACAGTATCTCCACCTTATTTAATTTGATTTTAAAATCAAAAACCGATAAAGAAAAGATAGCATACAATGAAAACATAAAGCAAATTTTTGCAGAACTGCTTAAAAACACGGAAACTTTTGATTATCCGTTTTTAGAACTAAAATTTGTCTCCAAATTAGTATCCGAAGATGGTAAACTAAAAATATACACATGGAATATTCCGTACGAAACAGGTGAATTTGAATATTTTGGCTTTGTACAACTAAGGAAAGCTGCCGGAATTGAATTAATTGAATTAAAAGATAAATCCAAAAAAATAAAACAGCCTGAAAACAAAACATTATCTGCTAATAATTGGTATGGAGCATTGTATTATAAGATTTTAACCAATTCATACAAAGGAAAAACCTACTATACGCTTTTAGGATGGGACGGCAATGATAATTTTACCAATAAAAAAATCATTGATATTTTGACTTATACCGGTAAAAAGATACAATTTGGCAGTCCTATTCTAAAAATGCAAAACGATGAACTAAAAAAACGCATTATTTTTGAGTACTCAGAACAAGCAAAAATGATGCTGAGCTATGATGAAAAAATAAAAATGATTGTTTTTGACCATTTAGCGCCCGAGCAAAAAAAATTTAAAGGACAATATATGTATTACGGTCCCGATATGTCGCAAGACGGATTAGTATTTGAAAATGGATTGTGGATACTTAAAGAAAATTTAGATTTAAGAAACCCTGATAATAATAAAGGTAAAAAACCAATAAAAACAAGTTTTTAATCGAAAAAAAAGAACTATGAAAAAAATAAAGCTTATTTTTAGTATCCTCTTTTTTAGCCAACTAACAATTTTTGCACAAACGGCAAGTATTAAAATTTTCACAAATTCTGATGATGCAAAATTCAGAGCATATTTTCAGGGTGAATTACAAAATAATTTTCCGGTAAAAGAAATAAGTTTTAATAGTTTAAGTCATAAAAATGTGTATAAAATCATCATTTCTTTTACAGCAGACAGTATTGCCGATATTAACGAAGAAATATACTTATTAAAAGACGAACACAAAGTATTTGAAATTAAAAAGAAAAATGAAATTCGTGAAAAATCGGCAAAATTTGGCAGAAAAGTAGGGAAACTGCTAAAAATAGGAAAACACGATAAAGAAAACATTCTTTGGGATGTTTATTATTTAGACGATATTACGGAAAGTGAATATCTGGAAAATTAATAGGTTTATCCATACTCTATTTTAAAGCTTTGTTTATAAAGAACTTGTTTTTGATAAATCAAATTCTTTTAAGCTCATAAATAAAGAGTACTTCAGGCTCAATCAAAATTTTCACAGGGAGGAACATTTTTTCACACAAAATCTAAATAACAAAAAATAAAAAACAGACACAATATCATAGTTATCAAAAACATACAAACACAAAAGCCTAACAATTCTAAATAAGAAACAAGTAAGCTATTTAAACCCACGTACAAGCAACTAAATTAAAACAATTCAGTCTTTATAGAAAAGTGTAATTCTTAAAAGCTATAAAATTTATGTCGGAAAAAAGTCGCTTTGTAAGCAGATTTAGCATTTTAATTATATCAATATTCATATTACTACCGGTTATTTTAATTACTTTAAAATATACTATTTGGGGCTACTCCTATAAAAAAATATTACCAAAAACAAGTTACGATGTTTCGGTACAAATGAACGCAAACAGTTATGGAGAAGCTTTGTATATAAAAACTTTCGTTCCTATGAGCGATTCACGCCAGAGTATTTATAACGAAGTACTTAATTCTCCCGGATTTACACATGAGGTAGTTAGCAATGAATTTGGTCGCGAAAGTAAATGGTATATTGCCAATGCAGATGGAGCATACCATATTGATTATAGTTTCTCTTTCATGGGCAAAGCATTACAATTCAATATAGATACAATGCTTCGTCCCGAAGCAAATATTCCTCCGGGCTTAAGCACTTATCTTGAAAGTACCGAAAACATCCAAATAAATCATCCTGTAATCGAGCAAATCTATCAAGAAAAAATTAATCCTTTTGATAAAACCATTGACATTCTCCATGCGATTATGGATTATACATACAGTATGAAATCCAAACCATTTAAAGGTTTAACCGATGCAGTTACAGCAGCAAAACTAAACGAAGCTTCATGCAACGGAAAAAGTCGCTTATTTGTAGCATTAGCACGTAAAGCCGGAATTCCTGCACGATTGGTAGGTGGCTGAATATTAACAAGTGGGCAAAACAGGACCTCTAATCAATGGGTTGAAGCTTATATTAACGGATATTGGTTGCGTTTTGACCCTTTGAATAATAA
>JAKIUH010000234.1 GCA_021647685.1 Bacteroidales bacterium | reverse complement strand
TGCTGATAAAGGAAAATTGGAATATAATTTTCAAAAAATCACCGATGCCGAAAAAAGGAAATTCTATAATAAAAAAACAAATAATGGGCAGGAAGCAATTTTTGAAGTTCGTAAGAATTTTAATGATTTCACCTTTTTAAACACATTTATAAATCAAGATTTCACCAACCGGTTTAATTTATTTACCGTAGGTAAACGTTTGAGTGAAGATGGACAAAACATTGAATATTACATCAAAAGCCGTAAAGCCGAAGATTATAAAAAAATGCTCATCGACAATCTTTATCATCCGCCTTTAGTTCAAGTAGATACAAGCAAAACAGACGAAAAAAGTTTATATTTAATACATGTTTTTGAAGGAAAACAATTATATAAAGAATTTATTGCAGATACTTTATTGGCTATTGAGTTTTTATGGGGTGGCAAAGTTCAATTAGAAACCACAGAATTAATTAAACCCAAAAACAAAAATGAAGATATTATAAAAAAAAGAGTACTTTATACATGTGAAAATAAAATTACTCAAAAAAGTGAAATTTAATGATGTAACGATAGAATGATGTAATGATACAATGATATAATGATGTAACGATACAATGATGTAATGATGTAACAATTTAACAGTTTAACAATATTCAACATTCAATAAACATTAAACAATGAAAAACAAACCAATGACCAGTAACCAGAAACCAGTAAAAGTAACCGCTAAACAATTCAACAGTTCAACAATTTAACAATAAATAAATGCCATTAAAAAACAAACAATATTTTGAAGAACTTTTTAAACACAGAACCGACAGTGTTGATGAAATTGAAGGTTTATTGCAAAACTTGCACGATAATCTGACTGATTATTCAAAAGTCCCTTTTACCTTTAATGATTTTCTTTTTCAGCTTAACCGTCGGCCCGAATTAATTTTGCGCGATGCCTATCAAATTTTTAGTGATATGGTAGCCTTTTATACCAAACGAATTACACGCGATACCACCAAAAAAAAGCAAAATTTCATTAAATACGATATGCATAATCTTTTTGCAAAAGATTGCGAAGTTCCTTTTTTTGCCGATATGCTTTTTGCAAATCATTTTATGGAAAAAACCAATGCTATGCGCAAAGGGGTTCAAACAAATAGGATATACCTGTTTGAAGGACCACCGGGAAGTGGGAAAAGTACTTTTTTAAACAATTTAAGTAATAAATTAGAGGCTTATACACGATTACCACAAGGAATAATTCTAAAAACCGTTTGGCATCTTGATTTGGAAAAAATCAGCAAACAAAAAACCGGTTTTTGGGACAGAATTGAAAATATTGCTCGGGAATACAATAATCAGGATATGATTGATGCAATCAATAGCCGTAAAAGTATTATTTATTCAGAAAAATATTTTGATATTACTTGTCCGTATAACGATCACCCGATATTGCAAATACCAAAAGAATACCGTAAACAGTTTTTAAATACGATAATTAAAAGCGAAAGTTTTAAAGAAAAGCTCTTTTCCGATCCACAATATGCATGGGTGTTTAAGGAAGAGCCTTGCCATATTTGTTCATCGGTTTACGATAGCTTATACGATATTTTAAAAAGTCCTGTTGAAATTTTGCAAATGCTCAATGCAAAAATATTTACATACAGCCGGAAATTCGGGCAAGGGGTTTCTGTTTTTAATCCGGGAGATGAAATCTGCCGGAATACTGTAGAGAATCAGAACATACAAAACACAATTCAGCAAATTTTTAATAATGACCGAATCAAATACATATTTTCACCCATGGCATATACAAACAATGGTGTGTATGCTATTATGGACTTAAAAGAAAATAATGTTGAACGCTTTAAAAAATTACACGGGATAATTAGCGACGGTATTCATAAAGTCAGTGTAATGGAAGAAAAAATCCGTACGATATTTTTAGGCTTGGTTAATCCCGAAGATAAAAAACATTTTAGCGATATAAAATCATTCCAAGATAGAATTATCACTATAAAAATACCATACATACTTGATTACAAAATAATTATAAAAATATACAAACATCGTTTCGGTAAAATCTCAAAATATTTTATGCCGCTGGTTTTGGAAAGTTTTGCCAAAATTATCGTTTCTACACGTTTGGAAAAAAGTAAAGAGGTGCTGAAATCATGGTTAGATAAACCGGAGCAATATGATTTTATTGATGAAAATATGATGCTCCTGAAAATGGAGATTTTTTCAGGGAATATCCCTGATTGGCTTTCGGATAAAGATAAAACCACCTTATCGAAAAAAACGGTTGGAGAAATCAGTACGATATCGGATAAAGAAGGCTTATTTGGTATATCCGGCAGAAAATCATTGTCTTTATTTAATCATTTTTTTTCAAAATACTCAGGAAAACAAAAATACATTGAAATAAATCAGGTAATTGATTTTTTTAGTAGTGTTGTTGATGATGAAATTAAAAACTTAATTCCTGAAAATTTCCTGAAATATTTACATTATTATTATGATTTTACTGTATTACAACAAATTAAAGAATGTGTATATTTTTACAATCGCGAGCAAATTGCCAAAGATATAGCCAATTACTTATACGCAATTAATTTTGAAATAGATACAGAGGTAGAATGTCCTTATACCGGAGATAAATTTATTGTAGATGATGATTTTTTGAAAAATTTTGAAGCAATTTATTTGGGAACTGTTATAAAAGCAGGAGAACGTAAGATTTTCAGAGATAAAAATCAAAAAGAATACGTTCGTGAAACACTGGCACAAGAAATCAATGTACAAGGCTTGGATATTAGACAAACCACACAGTTTAAACGTCTTTTTGCTGATTATACAAGCAATTTAAAACAAAACGCTTTGGCTCCTCATATTGGTAACGAAAATTTTAGAAGAGCAATACTTGATTATGGTACGAAAAATTTTGAAAAATACGACCAAAGACTTAAAAGTGATATAAAAAGATTATTAGAAAATATGAAAAAACGATATGGATATACGAAAAAAAATTCGATTAAAGTAATTATTTATATAATCGATAAAAAATAACTCACAAATTATTACAACTTGTCAAAATTTAATTTCTGATACTTTGAACGCACCAAACCAATACTAAAACTTGCTTTTAAAGCAAAATAATAATTTCCGAAATCACTTTCATCAGGAATGCTTGTACTTCCAAAAAACTTACTGTATTCTGCCGAGAGTGTACAAGTATCATAAAATGATAAACCTATTTGCGGGCGAATCCCGAAATTAAGCCCGCCACCTGTATAGAGTATGCCAAAAACGCCTGCACCCATTCCAATATAAGGTTTTATCTTCCAATAAGTAAATTGATAATTTGCCGTAGGTAAAATTGAAAAAACTTCATAGGCTGTAATGGCATCAGTAGTAAAATTTTCAGTAACTAAATTAAATTCAAAATTAAGTCCGAACTGCCAATTTTTATTATAATTCCACACAGGCATCAGATGAAAACCTCCTCCCATGTTTTTATCATTATAGTTTCCTAATTCATTGTTGAATAAACGCTCCGGTAAAGCAAACTGAAAACCTGCATTCAGTCGTATATCTTTTTTTTGAGCAAAAGTATTCAATGAACATAAAAAAAATAATATCAAAAGCACTCTATTCATAATAAAAGACTAAAAATGATAACTTATTCCAAAACGAAAACCACTTTCCATTAAATGAAACTGATTATTTTCTTTATTAAAAGGTAATAAACTGTGCACTTTAACATAAGGTGCTGCAAAAATTGAAAACCCGGACTTAAAATCATATTTTGCTCCGGCTCCAAACATTGTCCCTGTTCCTGTTTGACTTTCCGGAGTATTATTTTTACGAATATCAAAATCAATAAAAGATCCTGTGTTCACAAAAAAATATTTTAAAAACTCTGCCCGCAATGTAAAAGGAATTTCGAGTAAAAATAAATTGAAACTATAGGTTGAAGCACTAATATTAGGCGGCAAATTAGGTGCTACGGTAAACCGGTGCTTAGCATATTCAATCCCGCTTTCTATAAATAACCACTTATTTAACGAATGTAAATAGTGGATACCGAAAGAGTAATAATAATCTCCATTATAACTTGGTGCTCCATCCAAATTTTGAAAACTAATTAGTTCATTATTCCCAAATGAAGAATAACTAATACTGATTTGATTTTTTTTCTTGGCTTGTTGTGAAAAAAGCTGTTGTGAAAAAATAAAGCAAAAAATTAAGATTATAATATAATTTCTCATATTGAATTATTGGGTTAAATCAATCCTAACACTATCTACATCAGAGCTATACCCTGCAAATATACCAAAACCATTTTCTACATTGGTATAAACCTGCACGGGTTCCATAAAAAACTCATATTGTGCTTCAAGATGTTTTGACAAAGACTTGTAATATTGATAATAATCTTTACTGATACTATTAAGATAAACGACATAAGTAACACTTATAATATTTTCATCAGGATATGAATTACCGTATTCATCATAATAATAATATGAACTACTGTATGCAAAGAACTTAAACAAATAATCTTCACCGTTTAATAGTTCATCATTCAGCAGAATTCCTTCACCCAGTCCCCAATCATCACTATAAGCATTCGGGTCAGAACTATACACGTTAAGGCTGTTTGTATAAGATATTATGGTATCGTTTCCGGTTTCCCAACTTTGATCTTTCATTACAACTTTTTCAAAAGCTTCAATAAAATAATAATTGCTTTGTTCCGGGTTGTCTTTAAATCGGAGCGTGAACCCTGTAACTTCATAACCTTCTTCATCTCTTGTATCATAAACTTCAAGACCTAAAATTTCAGGTTTTTCAGGCACATAGCTTTCAGCAGACAAATCTGGAAAATTTTCTGCTAGAACTTTGATTTGATAATCCTTATCTGTTTTTATTATATAGTTCGATTGATATTTTCCTTTACTTATTTCATTTAACTGCTCAATAAATTGTTCATTTTCATATAAATCTATTTTTGCACCGGAAACAGAATCGTATTCATAGCGGTAATAATCAGAGAAACTTTCATCTAAAATATATTTGCTTTCAAGAAGTGAAAGCGATAAAACACTATCGCCCGTAAATAAGCTGTTTACAACTAATTTTCTGCCATTATCAGGTATTTCTATAGTAATGGTCTTTTCACATGATGAAAATATTGCGACTATTATAAATGCTATTATTATATTTTTTTTCATGAGTTTATTTTTTAATTATTTTTAATGGTCTCATGGAACATCCACTAATATCAAGGGCTTCGCTTATTTTTACACCTAAATAATCATGCCCCTGTGTCCGCCAGCTGGCGAATGGATGTTTCATCTTTTATCAGTTTATTTTTAAAATTTAAACGAATAACTCACAAATGGAATCATAGGAAATAAAGACGCTTGTTTTAAAACAGTCTTTGAATTACCCGTATTATTATATTCATAAGAGTAATATAAAAAGAATGGGTTTTGACGATTGTACATATTATACATACCAACACTCCAAGTGCGGGTACCCCATTTTTTTTCTTTATGAAAATTAATATTAAAATCCAATTTATGATAATTAGGCATACGAAAACTATTTCGGTGCGGAAAATATTGCACTTCATAAACAGATGAATAATCTCCATGTAGTCCGGTAGTCGTAGCATACTTTTCGGTTGCTAAGGTAACAGCATATCCACTGCCAAACACCCATGAGGCACCAACATCTACTTTATCTGAAAATTTATGTGCAAACACAACGCTAATATCATGCCTACGGTCATACTTATAAGGGAAACGCTCGCCAAAACTAATATTATCAAACTGCCTTTCGGACCATGATAGTGTATAGCCTATCCAACCGGTAGTTTTTCCAACGGTTTTACGTAGTAAAACCTCCATGCCATAAGACCAACCTTTACCAATTTCAATTTTCTTTTCCCAATCATCATTTGCCAGTAAAAAGCTGGCTCCTTCTTTATAACCGATAAGGTTGTTCATTTCTTTATAGAAACCTTCCAAGCTAAGCTCCCATGCTTTTCCAAAAGTAAACATACTTCCAATAGCATATTGAGTAGATTGCTGAGGGCCGATACTGTCTGTTACAGGCAACCACAAATCTGTTGGTAAACCGATATTACTATTTGATAATAAATGAACATACTGTGCCATTTGTGAGTACGCAGCTTTAACTGACCAGTTTTTCTTTATTAAATACCGCATTGATATTCGAGGCTCAAAATTATAATAAAATTTTTGTCTCACTTTAAAACCGGAAACATGCATACCTGCATTTAACTTAAATTTGCCAAAAGTTATATCATCTTCAATATAAACAAAAGCTTCGTTAGTGAATAATTTTTTATTACCAAAAGTTGTATCAATATTATTTTGATTGTCGGTGCTTTCTTTATACGCATTTACACCCGGATTAAATGTATGATAGGTATAATTTGCACCAAAACGCACATAATGATTTGGATTGGGAATAAAATCAAAATCGGTTTTTACAACCCAATCGTCAATACCTGAAAAATAATCAAATTTATAGCTGCTGGTTCCTTGATTATCTTTGTATTCACTATCATATCCCGTAATAAACTTATAGCGTGTAAAATTGACACTGGTATTGCTAAACATTTTGCTGTTAATCATATAATTCCAACGTAATGCAGCAATAATATTTCCCCATTGCAAATCAAAATTATCTTGTGAATAATATTGTCCTTCGGTATATTTGTATTTTTCATAAGCTTTATCGTTTCCCATGTATGCACTCAGGTATAAACGATGTTTATCATTAAACTTATAATTTAATTTGGTGGTTAAATCATAAAAATAATAGCCAAAGTCTTCATTATTACTCTCCAATCGGGCAAAGGGTTTCATCATAATATCAGCATAGGTTCGTCGGCCCGAAATTATAAATGAGGATTTATCTTTCACAATGGGCCCTTCCAAAAGCAAACGCGATGACAATAAGCCTACACTTCCCTCGCCGCCAAAGCTTTCTTTATTTCCGTCTTTCAGCCGAATATCGACCACCGAAGAAAGCCGGCCACCATA
>JAKIUH010000233.1 GCA_021647685.1 Bacteroidales bacterium | reverse complement strand
GCTATCCGGGTTCAATGAGTCCGGCTTCTTACGAAAGTCATGTTACACTTAATGACCCGCGTTATTCCTTAGTTGAAAATCATAAAATCTTTATGAATAATGTATTGGAATACGATCATTATCGCTTTTTTCAATCATCTTATGACCAAGATGAAGGAGGAACGATACTTTCGGTAAATCATGATTATTGGGGTACATTTATTACTTATTTAGGCTACATCTTATTAACCATTGGGATGGCTTGGAGTTTAATAAACAAAAACAGCAGATTTATGCAATTGAGCAAAAAAATAAAAGAATTAAATGCAAAAAATATTTTACTGATTATAGGATTATTTATTGCTTCGCAGTATAGTGTTGTAGCACAAGATTTTAACAAACTGCCGCAAATTAATAAAGAACATGCAAATAAATTTGGAGCACTTTTAGTGCAAGATCGCAGCGGGCGTATAAAACCTGTAAACACAATGACTTCCGAGATTTTACGTAAACTTAGCCACCGTAGTACATTTCATGGAATGAACAGTGACCAAGTTTATATTAGCATGATGCTGCGACCTGATTTGTGGGCAAAAACACCAATAATTAAAATAAAACATCCCGAACTAATTAAACGATTTAATGCTAAAAACGGTTTTGTTGCTTTAAGTGATGTTTTTGATCAAAATGCAAATTATATATTACATGATGAAGTTGAAGCAGCATACAGTAAAGGTCCGGCAAGACAAAATATGTTGGATAAAGACCTTATTAAATTAGATGAGCGTGTAAATATACTCTACTCTGCTTTAAGCGGTGGCTTTTTAAATATTTTTCCGGATAAATACAGCGAAAATCATAAATGGGAAAATATTCAATCAGCTAAAAAAGATACAACAATTATTTATGCTCTTGCCGGCAATTATTTAGATGCTGTTCAAGATGCTGTAAAAACCGGAAATTGGCAACAAGCAGATATTGCCTTGGAGAATATCAAAAAATTTCAAGAAGAAAACGGGAAAAGTGTTTTGGTAAATCCCACAAAAATAAAAGCAGAAATTTTTTATAATAAATCATCTATTTTCAGGCATTTGTTTGAATTTTATTTTATTATCGGTTTATTCTATTTGGCATATTTAATATTAATAATTCTAATTCCAAAATTAAGTTTTAAATATGTTGATATTAGTACTCGTTGGCTAATTTATATTGGTTTTGCCGCACACACTTTTGGTTTGGCATTGCGTTGGTATATTTCAGGGCATGCTCCGTGGAGTAATGGTTATGAAAGTATGATTTATATTGCTTGGGTTACCCTCTTGGCCGGTATTGTTTTTGCCAATCACAACAAGATTGCTTTGGCTGCTACCACATCATTAGCAGGAGTTGTTTTACTAATCGCTCATCTAAGTTGGATTGACCCTGAAATAACTACTCTTGTACCTGTTTTGAATTCTTATTGGTTAACCATTCATGTTGCAGTTATTATCGCAAGTTACGGTTTCCTTGGTTTGGGTGCAATTCTTGGTTTTGTAAATTTGATATTGATGATTGTTAAAAATACAGAAAACAAAAAACGTATTGACAAAAATATTTTGCAACTTAGTTATACTAACGAAATGAGCCTGACCGTAGGTTTATACTTGCTTACCATAGGTACATTTTTAGGAGGTGTTTGGGCTAATGAAAGTTGGGGACGCTATTGGGGCTGGGACCCGAAAGAAACTTGGGCACTGATTTCCGTTTTAGTTTATGCTGTTGTACTTCATGTACGCCTTATTCCAAAACTTAAAGGGCTGTTTACTTTTAATTTTCTTTCGCTGATAAGTTTTTCATCAGTAGTAATGACCTATTTTGGAGTAAACTATTATTTATCCGGACTACATTCCTATGCAACCGGAGATCCGGTACCAATACCCACATCGGTTTATGTTACGCTGGCTGTTATACTAATAGTTGCAAATATTGCTTATATTAAGAATATGAAGCTAAAAGTGGACGGTGAATTGTAAGAATTTGAGTCGAGTCTAAAAAGGTAGATTTTTGTCAAAATCAAGGCAGAGTAGATTTTTAAAGCGGAGTTAACTTATTGTTAATGAGCATTCATAAATTTACGATAACGAAGAGTTTGGCAACAAAGAACCTTTTTAGACCGGGCTCATTATTATTAGCACAGTTTTTAAAACTGTGCGCTATGTTATTGCAAATTGGCATAAACCGGCAGGCTTAAATTTTCGCAAAACCAAATTTTGAATTAAATTTGTTTTGAATATTAGAAAAATTTATGCCTGAAAAACTAAATATTACCGATTGGGCATTGGAAGACCGCCCGCGCGAAAAGTTATTGTTGCAAGGCAGACAAAGCCTTACAGATGCTGAACTTATTGCCATATTAATTGGTTCGGGAAGTACGGAAGAAACTGCTGTTGAATTGGCAAAACGTATTTTGAATAATGTAAATAATAATTTGCATTTGCTCGGAAAACAGAGCATCAGCGATTTAATGAAGTTTAAAGGTATTGGTGAAGCCAAAGCCATTAGTATCGTGGCTGCGTTGGAATTGGGCAGGAGGCGAAAATTATCCGATGTGCTTGAAAAAAAACAATTAAAAGCAAGTAAAGATGTTTTTGAATTAATGAGCCCGATTTTATCTGATTTACCACACGAAGAATTTTGGGTGATTTTTTTAAACAGAAAAAATGCAGTTATCGATAAACAAAAAATAGGACAGGGGGGCATTCATGCAACAAGTGTAGATCTTCGCTTAATTATGAAAGCTGCTATTGAAAAACTTGCTGTTGCTATTATTTTATGCCACAACCACCCTACAGGCAATATGAAAGCAAGCGATGCTGACATTAAGCTTACCAAACAAATAGTTAACGCTGCCGATATTTTAGAGATTAGCGTACTTGACCACCTGATTATCGGAGATAAAAAATATTTTAGTTTTAAAGACAATGGTTTAATTTAAGTTTATTATGATAATTTATTGTCCCGGGCTCACATCGCGCATCTCCTATACTTTTCATTTTATAATGCACGAACTTTTGGGACTAAACTATGTATTAACAGATAATTTAAAGATTTTCGGGCAAGCAAATTCGCCAAAGTTTTATTATGGTTTTGATAATACTTTTAACAAAGAATACTTGTTCTTAAAGGCTTCGCCTTTACTTTTTGAGCAAGATATTAAAACGTTTGATATTAAAGTTTTTTCGTTTAAAAATACCAAAGCTTTTTTTAAAACAAATGAAGTTTCTTTTTATCCGTTTGATATTTTTGCAGCAAGTTTTTATTTGTTGTCGCGATATGAAGAATATTTGAATTATTCACCCGATAAATTCGGACGATTTCCTGCCGGTGAAAGTCTCGCCGTAAAACATGATTTTATTGAAGAACCTGTAATTAATATTTGGGCTGAGCATTTAAAAGCTACGTTTTTAAAACATTATCCAAACTTAGAATTCAAACAAAATAAATTTCGCTTTTTACCTACTGTTGATATAGATAATGCTTATGCTTATCTTCATAAAGGATTTATTCGCAGTTTATTATCTGCTGCAAAATTATTATTAAAACTAAATTTTAAAGAACTTATTGAAAAAACAGCCGTGCATTTTCATCTAAAAAAAGATCCTTATGACAGTTATGATTATCTGATTAAACAGCATCAAAAACATCAATTAAATCCTGTTTTCTTTTTTTTGACGGCAAGCTATGCTAAATACGATAAAAATATATCGCCCAAAAGTAAGGCATTTAAAAGATTAGTGAAGAAAATAATAGCACATTTTGAAAAGGGGCTTCATCCGTCTTTTGCATCAAATAAAAGTCTTAAAATACTGAAAAAAGAAAAGGAAACATTAGAAAAAATTACCGGACAAACTATTTTCTATAGTCGCCAACATTTTCTGATATTAAAATTCCCCAAAACCTATCAAGAACTGATAAAGTTAGGAATTAAAGAAGATTACAGCATGGGATTTGCTACCGGAGAGTTAAAAGATTTTATTTCGGATGCAAGTTTTAGAGGTTTTTATATGGATGGTCGCAGCTTTATTAATGATAATATTAGTATCGGTGGTGGAATTGGCTGGAATATTTTTTATCAGGACTATCCGCGTGCTACTTATGAGTTTGACGGAGGAGCGATAACAGGACAAAAATGGAATTACTTTTTTGTGATGCCATTAGTGGTAAATGCACATTACTATTTTACTCATGACGGACAAATTCAGCCACGTGTAGGTTTAAGTACCGGTGGGTATTATACGGAAAAAGAGGTGCAAATTGGTAATTTATACACTAAAGATCATCTTTGGAAATATGGTATTACTCCTGAGTTAGATGTTTATATGCCTTTTGGAACTTCGGATTGGGGGGTTAATTTAAGTGCTAAATACAATATTTTATTTTACAACGATACTAAAATGGATTTATCAAATTATTTCTCACTGAATGTTGGATTTACTTTTGAACCATATTAATTGAAACTTTTATTATTTAGAAAGAGCATTCCTTTGAGGTTTGCTCTTTTTTTATGTCGAATTTTATTATTTTCGGGTTTTTAAAAACTATAAATATGCGTATAGATATAATTACCGTATTGCCTGAGTTATTGGAAAGTCCATTGAATTATTCCATAATTAAACGTGCAAAGGATAAAAAATTGGTTGAAATTAATTTACATCATCTGAGAGATTATGCTTCCGGCAAGCACAGGCATGTTGATGATTATGCATTTAGTGGGGGAGCAGGCATGGTTATACAAATAGAACCTGTAGATAAAGCCATTAGTTCTTTAAAAGAACAAGTGAATTATGATGAAATTATTTATACATCACCCGATGGCGAACTTTTTGACCAAAAAATGGCAAATTATTTTTCTACATTGGATAATATTTTAATTCTTTGCGGACATTATAAAGGTGTGGATCAACGTATTCGTGACCATTTAATTACACGCGAAGTTTCCATAGGTAATTTTGTGATGACCGGCGGCGAATTGGCTGCCGCCGTAATTACCGATAGTGTGGTACGTTTACTGCCCGGGGTGCTGTCTGATGAAACATCGGCTTTAAGTGATTCGTTTCAAGACGGTTTGTTGGCACCACCGGTTTATACACGACCTGCCGATTATAAAGGTTGGAAAGTGCCAGAATTATTATTTGGTGGAAATTTCCCGGAAATTGAAAAGTG
Organism: Bacteroidales bacterium; assembly: GCA_021647685.1. Taxonomy (GTDB): domain Bacteria; phylum Bacteroidota; class Bacteroidia; order Bacteroidales; family NBLH01; genus NBLH01. The sequence goes on along the minus strand of JAKIUH010000233.1, from coordinate 1,880 downwards.
GCGAGAAAAACAGGCCTACCAACGCACTAAAGAAAGACGACCAGATTTACTGGATGATTAACGTCATTGCGAGGAACGAAGGAATCTGTGTATTTTTAGTTCTAAATATTTTCGAGATTTCACATTAAAAGATTGCTTCAGTCATGGCTCCTTCATAACAACGTGATAATCAAATTCTTATTCGAAATATTGCCACATAACATTAAAAAACGCGATTCGCAATGACGCTATTCCTGTGTAAGGATTATAATCCTTCGACTTTGCTCAAGATAAACTCAACCTTTTTGTTTTTCACAAAAGATATAACGGCTAACCTGACCTCAAAGGGAACACCAAAAAAACACAAATAAAGCATTGCAAATTAGTTAATATTAGTTACTTTTGCACCCAATTTCGGGTTAACCTCTGGCGAGAATCGTGAATGTTGTTCTGAATCAACTATTATTAAATTTAAAGATATGGAATCTTTAGTGAAATTTGTTCAAGACGAATTTGTAACAAGAAAGGACTTTCCAGAGTTTGCAGCTGGAGACACAATTACAGTGTATTACGAAATTAAAGAGGGTAATAAAACCCGTACTCAGTTTTTTAGAGGTGTCGTAATACAAAGAAGAGGTTCTGGATCATCAGAAACTTTTACAATCAGAAAAATGTCAGGATCAATTGGAGTAGAACGTATCTTTCCAGTTAATTTACCTGCATTACAAAAAGTTGAAATTAACAAACGTGGCGCTGTACGTAGAGCTCGTATCTACTACTTTAGAGGTCTTACTGGTAAGAAAGCTAGAATTAGAGAGCGTAGACGTTAATATAGTATTACTGCAAAAGCAGTTAATTAAAAGCCTTGATATATATCAAGGCTTTTTTTTATTAACAAAAGTTAATAAGTACGGTTCATAAACGGTTGATATCTAAAAGCTTGAAAAATTTGTTTTTTTGAAATGTGGTTATATCTTAGCAGGAGAAATTAATAACAGCTTCGGTTGGTTTCATTGTGAAAAATGAATTTAATTTAAGATTCTGAATAAAGCAACGTTCTTTATATAATTGTTTTTTGAGGTTTAGTTGTGCCGCGTGTATACGTGCGTGAGCAAGAAACCATGAACCTATAAAAAGTCCCATATACGCAAGTAGATGGCAACTAGTATAGTTAAAAGCTTAAAAAAGTAACAGAATCGAAAGTGAATGTTATAATGCGAGCAATGCTTTAAGTTATCTTAACGTGAAAACGGATGAGTAAGCTTAATAGCATCAAGGAAAACGATTAACGGAAACATTTTGGTGATGGGTCAATACATTTTGAAAATTACAAAACGAAATGTTTCTTTTAAATAGTAGTACTTGAATTGAAAAGATTTAAATGAAAGTTTAAATTGATTTAGTAGCAATACTAATTAGGTCACGTCATGCTATTTTAAAAAGCCATATCAAAGGAGATTAAATTCTGCAGTGATATGGCTTTTGTTATTTTGCAATTTCCGTACTTCTTTTTTTATGGATTTCTTATAGGTAATACCCCTTTTTATTATTCCTGTAAATTTATAGTTATTACCTTTACTTCTCAATACTTTTAAGCGTTTTTAAAAGTCAATTTTTGTATATTTGCATCGCGAAATCAATCCCGTTTATTTCGTTCAAATTTCTAGTATTAATTTAACATAAAAATACAAGGCGAATGTCTAAAATTATCTATACAAAAACCGATGAAGCACCCGCTTTAGCAACACGGTCTTTTTTACCAATTGTTAAGGCTTTTGTAAAGTCTTCGGGAATAAATATAGAAACTAAAGATATTTCTTTAGCAGCTAGAATCTTATCTGTTTTTTCAGATTTTTTAAATGAAGATCAGCAAGTTTCAGACGATTTAGCATTTCTTGGTG
>JAKIUH010000232.1 GCA_021647685.1 Bacteroidales bacterium | reverse complement strand
ATATCAAATAAAAATCCCCCCTGAAAAAATGCACGATGCATTATATTTTGCACAAATGTTTATTGGTGAAGGAGCTACAATGGCATCGGAGTGTGCAGTGCTGGGCACACCGGCTGTTTACATTAATTCAATGATTGCCGAAACCATTACGGAACAGCAAAATTATGGTTTGCTCTATCATTTTACTTCTACTAATGGTTTAATAGAGAAAATTAAAGAACTGCTCGCCACAACAGACTTAAAACAGCTATGGCAAAAGCGTCGTAAAAGGATGTTAGCAGAAAAAATTGATGTTACTGCCTTTTTAATTGATTTCGTAGAAAGGTTTAAGGTTTAACAAAAGCGACCTTATTTAGCCAATGGCAAAGTAAAGAAGAAAGTACTCCCAACTCCTATTTCACTTTCAATCCCAAATTTCCCTTTGTTAAGTTTTACAAAACTTTGAACCAATGAAATTCCCAAGCCACTCCCCTTTTCATTTTTTGTACCAAATGTAGTAAAGAAAATGGCAGGATTTAATATTTTTTTAATATTCTGAGCAGTAAGCCCTAGTCCCGTATCAACCACCATAATCTTAATCATATCTCCTTCAATACTATATCTGATTGAAATAAAACTGTTTTTAGGACTAAACTTAATTGCATTAGATATTAGATTTCTCAAAATGGCAGAAACATGATTTTTATCTGCAAAAACCATAATATCGTCGGGAATTGTACTTGTAAATTCAATTTTTTTATTTTTTAATAGAGAATGAAATAAACTATTATTTTGATTAATTAGCTCTTTTAAAACAAATTTTTGAGGTTCATAATAAGTGCTTTTATTTATATTGCCTGACCAAACAAGCAAATCTTCTAATAAATTAAAAGATGACTCAACCGGTAATTTTAAAAGCTTGATGTACTTGTCTTTTTGAGGATATTCAGTTAGTTCTACCAATTCAAGCAACTGTTTAATATTTCCCATAGGTCCTCGCAAATCATGTCCTATAATTGAAAATAACAAATCTTTAGTTTTGTTAATACTTTGTAACTTTTTCCGGCTTATATAGATGTAAACTACAAAAATAACGGACATGATTAAGCTGATAATAAAAAACAATAAAAGTAAGTTCTGAATCTTAATCCGCTTTTTTTGAATATCCTTTTCCAGCAAAAGGTTTTTATTTTCCTGTTCTTTTTTTGCCAATTCATAACGAGTTTTTAACTCTTCAATTTTATAGCTATTGGCTTGGTTGTTTAAACTATCTCGTAACAAACTATATTTTTTATAAAATTCAAGTGCTTTTAAAAAAAACTTATTACGCTCATAATGTTCTGATAGTAACTGATAAACAAAATATCGCTCTCTTATTTCACCTGTTTTTTGAATCAAATCCAAACTTTTATTAAAATAAATTAGCGCTTCATTTGATTTATGCATTCGGCTATAGGTTGCACCCATTGTATAATAAATATAAATAAAAACCGAATAAAATTTTGTTTCCCGTTCGATTACCAAAGCTTTATTCAAATTTTCCAAAGCTTTTCTATATTTTCCCAGATGCATATAAACTTCACCAATATTTGCATAATTTATCCCCAAATTTATTTTATTACCTATTTGGCGGTTAATCTTCATTGCTTCCTGATGCATAGGTATAGCTTGCTGATATTTTTTTTGAAAAGTATAGATTACCCCTATATGATCTAAAATATCAGCTATATTCTTTTTATCATTTGTTTTCTTAGCTTTTAATAAGGCTTTATTGTATATATCTATTGCCTCATTCAATTTATTTAACTCAATATATACTTGTCCAATTAATATATAGGCAGTTAGTAAATTAGAACTGTCATTCAACTGTTCAAAAATAGAAGCAGCATCAAAGCCTTGTTGCAATGCCACAGTTTGATTTCCAAATCTGAAATTAATATTTGACAAACCCAACAGGCACAAACCCTTTTCTTTAATGTCCAACAAATCTTTATTTAAACCAATTGATTGATAATATAATTTTATGGCAGGAACATATTCGGCACGTAATTCATATTGTTTTCCAAGTTTTCTTGATAAACGAATTAGCACTAAAGTATCATTCCTATTTTCAGCAAGCTTTACAGCTTGCTCATAATAATAAACAGAGGAATCAATACTTCCGTCTTTAGTAAAATATTCTATTTTAAAAATAAGCTCTTTAAACAGATTATTAGATTTTTTTCTGCTTTGAGAACTTACAGAGAAGGCAAAAAACATTAATAAGATTAGGGTTATTATTCTCATATCACTTTATGCAAAACGCTAAAATAACAAAATGAATAATAAATATACGAATTGCACATTAAAATAGCAATTTTCACAAAGATAAAGGTTAAAATATTTTTAAGCTAAATTGAGTAATTACTGATGAAGAAAATTACAAACACTCAGATGCAAAAAGCTTTGAAAGCTCCTTGTGCGCCAAATGATTTGAGACTTTCAGTATTTACAATTGCTCAATATAGGTTTAAGCTTTACACACCAAAATGCTTTAATAAAGCCATTTTTCGCTCCTGCGGACTCATGTGTTTTGTGTCAACCCTGTTTTTATTATTTACCAAAAATTTTTCGGCTATTTCGGTTTTCATTACCACTTTTGCAGGATTTCCCATAACTACCGAATTATCAGGAATTTTACCTCTTACCACAGAACCCGCACCAATAATACAATTTTCACCAATTTCCGTTCCCGGTAAAATGATACAATTTATTCCGATAAAAGTATTATTTCCTACAGTAATGTTCCCAAAAACAGTAATGTTCGGATATTTATCGCGAAATAACCATACCGAACCGTCATGTGTGATAAAAGTAACTCCCGGCGAAACAACCACATGATTCCCGATTTTAATTAAATAAGGTTCTGTTGAAAAATTAATGGTAAAAATCAAACAATCATCGCCAATTTTCACCCCTTTTCGACGCAAGTAACGTATGCGAAATTCATTATCTCTACCTTTTAGCTTATACTTTATTATAGAGTTTCTAATTCTATTATAAATATTTTTAATCATTTTACATTCCTGTTATATCATTCTCATCGCCATTTCCACTCATCACATCAACTATACGCTTTCCAAAAAAAGGAATTACCTTTTCTGCAAAATTTTTACCCGGATGTGAGTCATTTGGTGCCGCTGCATACTCATCTTTAAGATACAAACCTCCTTCGGTTTCTAAAGCATAAAAATCCCATAAATAAATATTATCTCCTTTTTCATCCCATTCATTGCGCACCCAATCCACAAACTCTTTCATACGCAAAGCACTTTCCTCTGTTGTGTTGGCTTTTATATGAACAGCTCCTGTCCATACCAAAAATTTTGTATCAGGAAATTGATGCATCTTTTCTTTCAAAGCATTATATTGTAATTTATAATTCTCCAAACGATGCTCTTCAGAATTAATATCCGGCGTTCCTGTATCTTCTTTTATTGAGCTCACCGGATAGCAATGTTTCCAAATAATCAAACCGTAATCTTTACTAATCATTTCCAAAGTTGGCTCTTCCATAAAAGGCTTGTCTCCTCCGTTTTTAACCCAGATATTATAATAATCAAAAGGATAATTTTTCCAACCGTAAGGTTGTTTTTTAGGAAAAATTAAATCTTCCACTAAAAAATCAGTTTTATTTTTTTTGTTGTATTTTTTCATCCATTTTTGAAGATTTCCTTCTTTAAATAATTTCCAAGAAATTTTAGATACATCACCCCGCCAAATATTTTGTCCGGTACTATGATGTAAAAACAGGGCTTTGTGTTCTTTAGGCATATTTTTAGTATTTTGGTTTGCACATGAATTTAACAATAAAAAACTTAATAAAAATACAAATAATAGTTTGTTCATAGAGTTTTATTTTAATTTGTAAAATTAATTGATTTGCATAAAAATAAGGATTATTTTTATTAATAAATCAATTTATTTGATAAGAAACTAGAATATATTAGCTGTTTCAGTAAAACTTTATGAATCAATAATTTCACAACTATTTCAAAAAACACAATAAACATCTAAATGTCTGATACTTATAAAAACACACTATTCAATATCGTTTTTTTTATATCTTTACCGGACAAACTTTTAACATAATGATTGAATTTATATTAAACAATAAATTAATACGTACCCGAGTAAAACCGGGAAGTATTCTACTTGATTTTATACGTGAAAATCAAAAGCTTAAAGGCACTAAAATAGGTTGTCGCGAAGGTGATTGTGGTGCGTGTACCGTTTTATCCGGCAGCTTGCAAAAAGACGGTTCAGTAAATTACAACTCAATAGTTTCGTGCCTGACACCACTCGGAAATATTGCAGGTAAACATATTGTTACCATTGAAGGTATTAACACAGAAAGAATCAGCCCCATTCAAGAAATTTTTGTAAAAGAAAATGCTACACAATGCGGTTTTTGCACGCCCGGTTTTATAGTTTCCCTTGCAGGATTCTCCCTTGCGGGAGATTATGATACAGAAAAAGGCATTGCTTCCGTTTCAGGTAATATCTGCCGCTGTACGGGTTACAAATCTATTGAAAGAGCTATTTCGGAAATCACCGAAGCATTGAAAAAAATAAAAAGTGCACATAATTTACAAGCGCTAATAGACAATGACTACCTTCCTGAATATTTTAAGGATATTGCAAGACGCTTGAAAGAAATTCAAATAGAACAAAACAAAAATACAGGCAAAATTGTAGCCGGCGGTACCGATTTATATGTACAACAAGCCGATGATTTGCAGGAACAGGACATCCGGCTTATAAATAAAGCCGAAAATCATATAAAAACAAAAAATAATATTTGTACAATTGATTCAACTTGTACAGTAAGTGAATTGGAAGATTCAACAGTTTTAAACCGGATTATTCCTAATTGGAAAAAATTTATTAAACTTATTTCGTCAAAACAAATACGAAATATGGCTACTTTGGGTGGTAATTTCGTAAATGCTTCACCAATAGGAGATTTAAGTATAATTTTTATTGCGCTTGATGCTAAATTGAATATTAAAAATACCCAAAATAAATTTCGCAAAATTAAGCTGAAAGATTTTTTCATTGATTATAAAAAAATAGATTTACGGGAGGGGGAAATAATTGAAACCATAGAGTTTGAAATTCCACAAAAGCCGTTTAATTTCAATTTTGAAAAAGTCAGCAAACGTACCCATTTGGATATTGCAAGTGTAAACACGGCTATTTTAATCAAGTTGGAAGAAAATTGTATTCGTGAAATTTATCTTTCGGCAGGAGGAGTAGCTCCAATACCCTATTTACTCGCAAAAACAGAAGATTTTTTACTGGCAAAAGAACTTAATACTGAAAATATCAGAAAGGCATCTGAAATATTATTAAATGAAATTTTGCCCATAAGTGATATTCGCGGAAGTAAGGAATATAAAAGTTTGCTTTTAAGGCAACTTTTTTTCAAACATTTTATTACGCTTTTCCCTAAAAAAATTCAATTAAAAGACATTCATCATGCATAATATAGACGCTATAAACCACGTAACAGGCAAATCTGTTTATGTGGACGATATACCATTACAAGAAGGAACATTACACGCAACAGTATTTTATTCACCGATTGCTCACGGATTGATAAAAAAAATAGATTTCAGCAAAGCTGAAAAATTTACCGGTGTACACAAAATTATTACTGCCAAAGATATTTCCGGAGAAAACCAAATAGGAGCAATTATACAAGATGAACCTCTTTTTGCCGAAAAAGAAGTACATTTTATAGGACAGCCTATTGCGCTAATTGTTGCCGAGACTGAACTAATTGCACGAAAAGCAAGAAAATTGATAAAAATAGATATTGAAGAACTGCCCGCAGTTACTGATGTACGTACAGCATTTGAAAAAAAACAATTTATTATTCCACCACGGACTTTTAAAACAGGAAATCCTGAAAAAGTATTTTCAAGTTGTGATTACGTGATTGAAGGAACTGCCGAAAGCGGTGCACAAGAGCATCTATACATTGAAACTCAAGGAGCTTATGCTGTTCCTGTTGAAAATAATTGTTTAAAAGTATATTCATCTACTCAAGGACCTACTTCGGTTCAAAAAACCATTGCCAAGGTACTGGGTGTAAGTATGAATAAAATAGAGCTGGATGTCAGGCGGCTGGGCGGAGCATTCGGAGGAAAGGAAGATCAAGCAACTCCGCCGGCAACAATGGTTGCATTGGCAGCTTATCTGTTAAAAAAACCGGTAAAATTAATATACGAACGGCAAGATGATTTACAAATGACCGGTAAAAGGCATCCCTACTCATCTGATTTCAAAATAGCTTTGAACAAAGACTTAAAAATTATTGCCTACGAAGTAGATTTTCTGCAAAATGCAGGTGCAGCTGCCGATTTATCTCCGGCAATTATGGAACGTACCCTTTTTCATACAACAAATGCCTACTATATCCCCAATGTTCGAGCCACTGCCTACAGTTGCAAAACCAATTTACCGCCCAATACAGCATACAGAGGTTTTGGTGGACCACAAGCCATGTTTGTTATTGAAGCAGCTATTGCAAAAGCTGCTTTTGAACTTGGTATTCCGGCACATGTCATTCAGGAAAAGAATTTGTTGAAAGAAAATGACCGTTTTTATTATGGACAGAAAGCGACCGGAGTGAACATCCGTAAGTCGTGGAAGTCTGCTTTCTCGGAGTTTAAAATTTCCCGAAAACAAAAGGAAATAGAGGCTTTTAACAAAAAGAACAAGCTTTATAAAAAAGGTATGGCACTTATGCCGTTGACTTTTGGTATTTCATTTACGTTTACACCTCTAAATCAGGCAAATGCATTGATCCATATATACATGGATGGCAGTTTGGGGATCAGTACCGGTGCCAGTGAGATGGGGCAGGGGGTAAACACCAAAATGATACAAATTGCAGCTCAGGTTTTTTCCATTGACCCGCAGCGAATTAAAGTGGAGTCAACCAATACTACCCGTGTGGCGAATTCTACCTCTACGGCTGCCAGTGCCACAGCTGACCTTAACGGCCAGGCACTGTTGGCAGCCTACAAACCCCTCTT
>JAKIUH010000231.1 GCA_021647685.1 Bacteroidales bacterium | reverse complement strand
GTATTAATTCCACGTGCAAAAGAAGGAGTTTTTACCAAAAAAGAGGATGCTTTGAATTTTATGAAAGAAATCAGTTATCCTGTAGTAATGAAAGTAGTGGGCCCGGTACATAAATCAGATGTTGGCGGTGTATTGCTCGATGTTCAATCGGATGAAGAATTGCAAAAGAACTTTGATAAGCTAATGCAAATAAAAGATGCCGAAGCTGTTCTTATTCAGCCTATGTTAAAAGGAATGGAACTTTTTGTTGGTGCGAAACACGAGGAAGGGTTCGGACATATGATTTTGGTTGGATTGGGCGGTATTTTTATCGAAGTACTAAAAGATGTTTCGGCAGGTTTGGCTCCACTTAATAAAAACGAAGCCTTATCGATGATAAAATCATTAAAATCCTACAAAATTATACAAGGTATTCGCGGGCAAAAAGGTGCCGATGAACAAAAATTAGCGGAAATAATGATTCGTTTAAGTGCTTTATTGCACTTTGCTCCTGAAATTATAGAAATGGACTTAAACCCACTGCTTGCCGATGGCGAACAGATTGTTGCCGTGGATGCACGGATTAGGATAGAAAAATAAAGACGTTTTTTTAAAAAATAGCTGCAAGCTGCATAGCTTTGATGCAGCTTGCTACTACGAGCTATATTTTTATGATATTTTACCTTTGAACTAAGCAGGGTCTGTCTATAAAGTGCTTGATTTTTGAAAATTTAAGATTTTTGATTAGATGACTTTATGGACAGACACTAAGTAGCATAAGCAATTTTAAAAACAAATAAACCTCAGCTTTTCTTTACTAATAAAGCAATATTCTCAACATGTGCCGTATGCGGAAACATATCTACCGGACGATATCTCATTACTCTATATCTTTCATCAAAAAGCTGAATATCACGTGCTTGCGTAGCCGCATTACAGCTTACATATACAATTCGTTCAGGTGCTGCATTTAAAATTACTTTTACCACATCTTTATGCATTCCTGCACGTGGCGGGTCGGTAATCAACACATCGGGCTTACCGTTTTTTACAATAAAGTCATTATTTAAAACATCCTTCATATCACCGGCATAAAAAACAGTATTTTTTATTTTGTTGATTTCCGAATTTACACGGGCATCGTCAATGGCTTCGGGCACATACTCCACTCCTACTACTTTTCGTGCATTTTTTGCTATAAAATTCGCAATGGTTCCGGTTCCCGTATATAAGTCATAAACAGTTTCTTCTCCTGTTAATCCGGCATATTCCCTTACCAAACAATACAAATTATAGGCTTGTTCAGAATTTGTTTGATAAAATGATTTGGGTCCGATTTTGAAACACAAATCTTCCATCTGTTCAAAAATATGGTCATTGCCTGCAAATAATTTTACTGGTAAATCAGTAATCGTATCGTTTTTTTTGGGGTTGATGACGTACATTAATGAGCTGATTTGCGGAAATTTTTCTTTAATAAAATTTAACAAACCTTCGCGTAAAGATTTATCTTCATAATAAAATGAAACAATAACCATTAAATCACCTGTGGTAGATGTACGAATGATTAAGTTACGCAAAAAACCTTCATCGTTCCTTAAATCAAAGAAAGAAAGCCCATTATCTAAGGCATATTGTTTTATTGCCAAACGGATTTGGTTTGAAGGTTCGTCTTGTAAATAGCAAGTTTCAACATCTACAATCTTATCAAACATTTTAGGTATATGAAAACCCAAGGCATCCATTTGTTTGGGGCTTTCATCGGCAATTTCTTCTTTTGTAAGCCAGCGCCTGTTTGAAAAAGTAAATTCTAATTTATTTCTGTAAAAATATTCTTTTGGCGAAGCCAAAATAGTTTCAGCCTCGGGTAACTCAATGCCTCCGATATGGGTTAATTGTTCAACAACCTGCTTGTGTTTGTATTCCAACTGTTTAGTATAAGGCAGATTTTGCCATTTACAACCTCCACATACTCCAAAATGACTGCATTTTGCATCAACACGTAAATCCGAGTATTTTTTAAAACTTACCGGATAGGCTTCCATAAAGGTCTTTTTTTTACGGGTTACCTGAATATCAACAACATCACCAGGAACACAGCCTATTACGAAAACAATCATCTCTTTATCATCTTGTCCGCCTGTTTTAATTTTAGCAATAGCTTTACCTTCGGCAGCCAAATCAATAATGGTTACATTTTCATAAAATGGTAATTTTTTTCTTCGTCTTCCCACAAAATAAAGTATTATATTTTTCAACCCGCAAAAGTCAGCTATTTTTTGTTATTATCAAAATAAAAATTTAGCATTCAACTCTTTCTTGAATGATACAAAATACAAAAACAAGAACTTAAAAAGTTTAGGCATTAGCCCATAATAAATACCGGATTAGTCAACAATGCATTCATGTTTTGCCTATCGGCAACACGAATGCTTAGTTGTTGGCAGTAGTTATTTGTTCTTTATTTGCTCATTTTTAATTGGTGAATAATCTTTTTTTGGTTTTCCATTCACATAAATTTCGTTAAAGTAACATTTTACTCCTGTCGCTATGTTCATATTTTCTACATTTTGTATATGAAAATGTAAATGAGGTTCAGAAGAATTTCCTGAATTACCACAAAGTCCTAAAAATTCTCCTTGCTTAATTTTCTGTCCTTGTTTTACTTTTATTGAATTTTGCTTGAAATGTGCAAAAAATAAATATTCATTATTGTCTGTTTTAATGATAACAGTATTGCCCGGAATGTATATTGGGTTTAACTCGCCTGGTTTATTGTCTTTTATTCCGTCAACAACTAATACGATTTCCCCATCACAAGGTGCAATTAGTTTTTTCCCAAAAGCATAATAATCGTCATTTGTTTTTCCGTCTGTTTTGAACGATTTTCCTTTTTCGTCCTTAATTATAAAGTCGAATGCATTTTTTTGTGCCTCACTTTCTACGTGATAATTTAATTCTTTTGTATCTCCACCCCAAACAACAGTCCATTCACCTTTGAAAGTGTTTTAACCCCCAAAAAGTTCGGACAAGATTATAGTTAAATAAATGTAATAATTTTGTCGATTATGAGTAAAAGAACATTCACAAAACAGGAAAAGCTTTCAATATTGAAGGAAGCAACAGAACAAGGGGTAACAAAAACCTTGAAAAAATATGGTATTTATTCAGCTACCTATTACAGTTGGAAAGAAAAATTAAGTAGTATGGGCGAGGAAGGTTTGGACTATGGAATGACCAAAGCACATTTAAAACGCATTCGTCAATTAGAAAAAGAAAACAAAATGCTAAAAGAACTGGTAGCTGAAAAAGAACTTGAAGGTAAATTAAAAGATGAGTTGCTAAAAAAGAAGTATGCTTTGCAGAGAAAAAAGAAATCATAAATAAGTATAATTCACAAGGTTTGCCGCTTTGCAAAGCATTTGCCATATCCGGTATAAGCAAACATCAATATTATTATAAACGCAAAATAAGCAAACAAGGCGTTAAGCCTTCGCAATATACAGAGACAGTTTCGGGCAAAAAGATCGATAATCAAGTAATTGTTGATGAAATAAAGAAAATACACGGCAATCCTGATACTGTTTACGGCTATATCAAAACCACTTATCAATTAAAAACAATGGGATATAAAATCAACAAGAAAAAGGTTTATCGCTTAATGAAAGCACATAATTTGTTAGGGAAAAGGTATGGTTTTAAAGAAAAAACCTATGCCAAATATCGTAAGGTATTACCCGAAGAACCTTTGCAAGTTTTAGAAATGGACATCAAGTTTGTTTGGGTAGAACAAGTCCGCCGGCACGCATATATTTTAAGCGTTGTAGACACATTTACACGGGTAGTTTTATATCATACCGTTTCGTTTTCTATCACAAAAAAAGAAGTAAAAAAAGCTTGGGAATACATCATAATCAACCACTTACAACCTAATGATTGCTTGAACAGAAAAATAGATATTGAAATTAGAAATGATAATGATAAAAGATTTTCAGCCGAAACAATTCGTGATTTTTTCAAAGAAAACCAAATCCGGCAGATTTTTACACACCCTTACACACCGCAAGAAAACGGACATATAGAAAGTTTTCACGCCATTTTGTCAAGGCATTTAAAACCGTATAATTTTTGGTCATTAGAAGAATTAGAACAAAATCTGATTTTATTCTATGAATTTTACAACAACAACCGGATACACGGCTCTATTGCATATACAAACCCACAAACCTTTTGGTTACTGTGGAAACAAAATAAAATAGAAATAAACATGGATGAAAAAAAGAAAAAAATAAGTTTTAAACTCAAAATACCGTATCATCAAATATATCAATATACGGGCAATAATGAGCCGGAGGGCAGTTCTTTGCTCGATTTTGAAAAAATCGAAAATAACAAAAAGATGATCAGCGCTGAAGCATCTTAATTATCAACTTACGGTATAAAAAATCGCCGTCGGTTGTTCTTTGCAATGCAAATATATAGAAAATTTGATATATTTGCTTTGTCAAAATAGAATTAGTCCGATTAATAGGGGGTTAGACCACTATGGATTATAAATGTTTCTCGGAGCACTTTTAATTATTATTTAAGGTGCTTATAAAGCTCATAAGAATAATATGCATTTCCGTAGAAGGGTACCATAGTTGCCAAAGTAGCAACAGTGTATATGCCAAAGAGATATCCTAAATTTGAACCTCCATTAGTTTCTTTTTGTTCTCTTTTTGAAAGTTCTTTAATTTTATTATTCTGAAGAATTGTTTTCATCATTCTATTACTTTATTGGTTTTTAAATTAAATATAATTATTTGCCTATCATTAACTGATATTTACTTTCTTTTAATCAAAAGGATGTAATGCATCATTTACACCACGGAAAAAATCTTTTGGTTGGTTAATCGAATCATAAATTGCAGCAGCTAAAAGTGCCAATGCAAGTTCTCCTAATATTCCCCCTCTGTTTCCATAACATCCACAGCATCTAATTCCTGAACGCCCATTTGTTTTAAATCTTAGGATTTTATACAAAATTATAAGCACAAAAATACAATCTTGCATTTTGCAATGCAAGACTGTACTATATTTTAAGCAATTTCTGTTATCTGAAAACTTGATAAATCTACATGTATCTGTTGATTTGGAAATGGTTTCTCAATCTACAAATGAATATACATAAAAGAATCAACAACAGATTTATTGCTTAATTATCAATACTTTGCTCAATTGGTGGATTATAATTATTATTCCAAGCATCTTTTACTGCTTGTTTTGTACTTTCCCACTCAGTAACAAGTAGAAATACAAAAATAATCAAAAGCCATGTTAAAAAATTATCTTTTTTCTTTTCCATAATTATAGTATTTGACTTAATAACCACGTATCAAATTTTGCTTTCCAAAAAAAAGGATTACTTGTAAGCCCAAAATAAACAATGTTATAAGCTAAATCATCTCCGTCTCCACCACCATTTATCATTTTTTGTTCTTCTATATTTAGTTCTTGTAAATTTTCCATGATAATGTTTTTTAATTAAAAAAATAAGATTATTGTGGAGGATTATAAGTACCATTCCAGGCATCAATAGCTGCCTGCTTAGTAGCTTCCCATTCAGATGCTAGAAAGAGCGCTAATGCCACACACCATTCTCCACATCCCCCGTTAACTCCCTTAATTTCTTTCGCATCCAATTCCTGAACGCCCATTTGTTTTAAATCTAAATTTTTATTTTACTTATTAACAATACTTTATATTTAATTATTTTAACCACCTGTTTACAAGCGGGCAGATAAAAGATCCTATACCAAAAGCAAAGAATAGCAGGTTATATAAAAAATTTATAGAAAGTATTTCTTCATCAGTTTTGCTGCCGGCAATATAACTAATTGTATTTATCAGTATTGATGCCAAACCAGTAAATAAAATATGTTTAAACAATTGTTTCTTTTCGTATTGATTTAATTTTTTAATAAGCATGATTTTATCTTTTTTACATTTAGCTTAAGAAAATCAAGGGGGGAATGTTAATGGCTAAATGGAATAACATACTGTAAATTAGTCCATTTTTTGTACGAATATATGCAAGTATAGTTCACGTAAATGGTTGTGGGCTTACAAAAAAAGGTAATAATATTATTAATATGTTTTCATAAAAAAAATTTATAAAAATGGTTATTATACAGCATAACTACTCCTGATAAAATCACATAAGCTATTAAAACATAATTTGTGCGTTTTAAATTTTTGTTCTGCTTTTTTAATTTTTCTATTTGTTGTATTAATTTGTAGTGTTCTGATTCCATTTTATTTATTTTTAAATGTTATACTTCTATTTAGGGAACTGTTACTTTTATTGTTTGTTTATAATAATTAATAATATGAGCTTTGTTTTTAAATATTAAAATTGATGAAATGACTGAAAGTATCAGTATTTCAATTATTTCAGGTTTGCTTTTTAAAGGTTGATAAAATAATATATTAATTAGAGGGGTTTGATTCTCCAAAGAGAAAATAGAATATGAAAAATTCCAACTAATATGAAAAAATATACATGGATATATTGATTGATTTTTAATATAAATAATGCAAATAATAATGCTACCCCAAAAAGCTACAAGGTAATCTAATATAGAATTATAATGGAAATGACCTAAACTAAAGACAAGAGATGAAAAAATAATACCTATTATAAAACTACCAGTTTTATTGATAATAATATTATAACCAATACAGCTGGGCATGAGGTAATCACTAGCCGTGGAGTGGGAGTTTATCAACATCAGTCCTCAAACATAATTATTGCTCAGAACCTGATTGCTAATAATGTTAACTCAGGTGTAAAAATGGTCTTACATTCCAAAGCAAAAAATGGTCTTTTTCATAAAAGCTTCTGCCAAGTAAGCTACAATGATGTATTAAATAATATCTTTTACGGTAACGGTCTTTACGCAGTCGGGTTTCCGGTAAAATCTGAATTAAGCAAAGGGAACAGTTTGTCCGGTAATGTATTCTGGGGTTCGCAAGCCCTGCCGCGTTTTGAGATAAATCGCTGCCCTCTTAAAATGAAAGATTTTATTGCCTTACAAAAATCATGGTATCATAATAAACCGAATTTGGAAAAACCTCCATTTTATAGCAAG
>JAKIUH010000230.1 GCA_021647685.1 Bacteroidales bacterium | reverse complement strand
GTAAAGTTCCGCCCGTTCTCAAATGATCAATTTTTGATGCCGAACGGATTACGGCAGAAGGACCGTTTTTATCAGCTCCCTGAACAGGAGAAATTCCTTCCGAAACCGGTTTTCCTGCTTTTTTACCATCCGGCAAAGCACCGCATACCATACCGAAATAAATATGAGAGGTTGTGGGTAAAAGGTTTATTCGATGCACACCTCCCCTCGTGTTGGGTTTTCCGTTTACGGCATTATAAAAAATTCGGAAAACATCATCTAAAACAGCATCAGCTCTGTCGTCATCATTTCCGTATTTGGGAGATTCATAAATTAACTTAAAATGAATATCATCATATCCGATAAAATCTTTACTTAATGCTGTAAGTAATTCTTTCATACTGAAATTATTTTGTTCAAAAATATGATGTTTTATTGCAGACAAGCCGTCTGTTACTGTCCCCGTTCCTACTCCTTGAATATAAGAAGTATTATATTTTGCACCGCCGGAATTATAATCTTTTCCGTTTGTAATGCAATCATCAATTATTAATGACAGAAAAGGAACAGGCAAATTATTTGAAAATATCCGCTCAATAACGTTATTTCCTTTTATCTTAATATCAATAAAATATTCTAATTGCTTTTTGTATGCAGCTAAAAGTTCATCATAAGAAGTAAAATTATTTGCATTTCCTGTTTTTAATCCGACTTGTTTGTTTGTTCTGTGATCAAAACCGTTGTTTAACGTCAATTCCAATATTTTTGAAAAATTGAAGTAACCTGTTAAGAAATATGCTTCTTTTCCGAATGCTCCGGTTTCAATACAACCGCTGGCACCTCCGTTGCGCGCATCAATAATATCTTTTCCCTGAAATAATAATTCTTGAATAATTGCATCAGTATTAAATATTGACGGTTGTCCGTATCCTGTTTTTATAATTTTAACAGCTCTGTCAATTAATTTGTTCGGATTTTTTTTAGACAATTGCACCATAGAACTCGGTTGTAAAAGACGCATTTCTTCAATAACATCCAAAATAATATATGTCATTTCATTTGATGCGTCTGAACCGTCTTCTTTTATTCCGCCTACATTTATCAAGCTGAAATCTGTATATGTGTTGCTTTCTAATGCCGTAATTCCTACTTTGGGCGGTGCCGGATGATTATTAAACTTAATCCAAAACGACTGCAAAAGTTCAACGGCTTTTTCTTTTGTTAAACTTCCGTTTTCTGTTTCTTTTTTATAAAAAGGATATAAATGTTGATCTAAACGTCCGGGATTAAAAGAATCCCATGGGTTCAGCTCTGTAACTACTCCCAGATGAATAAACCAATAATGTTGTATGGCTTCATGAAATGTTTCAGGTGCATTTGCAGGAACTTTACGGCAAATTCCTGCAAGATTTTCTAATTCGGATTTTCTTGATATGTCATTTTCTTTTATTGCCAGACTCTCCAAATAAATTGCATATCTTTCAGCCCACATTATCAGAGCATATGCAGAAACTTTCATGGCAGATAATTGCTCTCTTTTATCAAATGCTTGTGAGTCATTAATAAAATCTAAATTTTTAATACTTTCATTAATCTCATTGATAAAATCAAGCATTCCTTTTTGATAAATCTTATTGCCGGCAACTGTATGCCCGGGAGCTCTTTGTTCTTGAAATTCGGTAAATACACCTGCTTCGTATGCAGTTAACCACTCAGGCGACATTGCTCGCATAATTTTATCACGATTATTTTTGCCTTTCCAATAAGGAATAATAATATCACGATAAATTTCTTTGGTTTTTTCATCTACTTTAAACGATACCTTTGGGCGACTGTCTAAAATTTCTAAATCTTGTATTGAATGTAAACTTACTTCGGGATAAGTGGGCGTTTCTTTAGGTGCCGGACCACGCTCACCAACAATCAACTCGCCTTCGCCAATATACAATGCTTTATTTTTCATAATATATTCAAAGCTCAATGCACGGCGAACCGGAGTAGATACTTCGTATGCGACATTACTTTTATAAAACTCAGTAATTAATAATGCTCTTTCCGGTGATAATTTATTAATTGCTTTTAAGCTGTTTTCTCTTAATTTTTTTATTCTTTCGTTCATGATTTTTAATTTTTTATAGATAATTACAGATGTATTGATTTGTTTATCCGCCAATGGAAACTTTAAAACCAGCATTTTCAAATTCCCGTTTTAGCCATTGAACATCGCTTTTTTGCAATGGTTTTACTTCTTTCATTTTATTGTCCATTTTAATTTTATTGTATTTATGATTGGCAATATTATGATAGGGTAAAAGTGCAATGTGGCGAATGTTTTTTAAAGGCAATAAAAACTTTTTCATGGCATTGATATTTTCTTGTGTATCGTTAATGCCGGGAATAACCGGAAAACGTACAATTACTTTTTTGCCATTTTCGTTTAAATATTTCAAATTTTCCAAAATTGGTTTATTGGAAACTCCTGTGTATTTTTTATGAGCTTCATCGTCAAGATGCTTTAAATCATATAAAAACAAATTTGCTTTTTCGGCAATTTTTTGAAATACTTTTTTCGATGCATAGCCGGATGTATCAACCGCCGTATGGATACCAGTCTTTTGGCAAGCCGTAAGCAATTCATCAAGAAATTGATATTGCATTAAAGGTTCGCCGCCAGAAATAGTAACACCGCCACCGGATTCGTCATAAAAAATACTGTCTTTAACTATTTCATCCATAACTTCAGAAACTTCCATCAATTTCCCGATTGTTTCTTCTTGCTCAAAAGCAATTCCGTCTAAAATATTTTTACGCAATGCCTTTTCTGATTTTATATCTTGACTTTCCGGATTATGACACCACCAGCAAGTGAGCGGGCAACCTTTAAAAAATACGGTTTGCCGTATGCCGGGTCCATCGTGTACCGAAAATCGTTTAAAACTGAATATGATACCCTTCATTGTTTTTGATTATAATCTTGTAACGGTTTTTAACCGGATAAACTATTCCCTTAAAATACAATATGATGTATTGCATTGAGAATTTTAGAAAAAAAGTGATGCGGATGCACATAAAACTGTGCTCAGGGTATCAGCAAATTAAGCATTCGAATAAATGCTTGTAGTAGCGTGTGTATATATTTATGAATAAGTTAAAATCCATAGAACAAAATTATGAAATAATTTTGAAAAAAGTGTTTAAGTAAATCTTAAATATGGGGTAGGGGAGCGTTTATTACCTTAAATTAGCAGATTATACGTAACGAAAAGCTATGTTAGCAAGCAAATTTAAGATATTAAATAATCTGTAAAAAATGATTAGTTTTGCAGCTTGATAATATTTTAATTGAGTGATTATAAACTCTGAAAAAGATATTTAAAGGATTTTTCAAAACCTGATTACTCAATTTATCTAATAGATGTTTTAAATTATGACAAAATACAAAAACCCTTGCATAATGATTTGCAAGTTCGACCAAGACGGTTTGTGTATTGGGTGCCTGCGCACCAAACAAGAAGTGCGTGAATGGCCTGATTATGACGATAAAAAACGAAAAGAAGTTTACGATTCCATTGTTAAAAGAGGAGGCAATCCTTACAAAAAGAAAAGATATTCCTAAATATTAATCAGTACCTAGTGTCATGTCAAGCATGTTTTAGTCATACCAAGTTTCGTTCTTTTTGCGTAGAACTTTGTTAAAAATTTTGACCATAGCTACTGCTATGCTAAAAATTTTTGCCTTGTTCTACACAAAAAGAACTTCAACTTATACGACACAACATACTTGACACGACACTAGAATAACTAAACCAATGGGAATTAAGAAAAGCCCGGAAAATAAATTTTACGAAGGCTGAATTCAAGACGCAAATTCAACTTTATTTTCATTGTTTGAAACCCAAAAATGTAAATCCTGTATTTTAAAGCAGTAATTTTTACCATAAAGCTGGTTATAAATGTATTGAGAATATTAAAAATTTAATTTTATCCTGCTTGTAGGATAAAATTAAGCTTTTTTATATTATTAATAATATATTTTATTAATATTTTATAGTTTTAATAATATAATTAATCTAATTTTTATATTATATATATAGTAAAAATTATTAAAAATATTTGATAAATTCTATAAAAAGTTATATATTTGTTTTATAAAAAATATATTTATAAGTTAATGACCAAAGACAGTCTTAAAAAAATCATCATAGAATGGCAGCAACGCATTGTTAAGCTCAAATTTGTAGCCCGCAAAATTGATTTGGACGAGCAGCTTAATTATGTATTTACCGGCATTCGGCGTTCCGGTAAAACCTTTATGATGTATCAAATTATTAAAGATTTACTTTCGCAACGAAAATCAATTGAAGACATTCTTTACATTAATTTTGAAGATGAACGACTGATTGAGTTTAACTATCAGCATTTTGATACTTTGCTTGACTGCTATAAAGAGCTGTATGGCGATAAACAGCCTTATTGCTTTTTTGATGAAATACAAAATATCCCGCACTGGGAAAAGTTTGCTCGCCGTTTGGCTGATAGCGGCTACCGTTGTTATCTTACGGGAAGTAATGCAGAAGTATTTAGTTCGCAAATTGCAACAACTTTAGGCGGACGCTATATTATTCGTGAAGTACAACCGCTTTCGTTCAAAGAGTTTTTGGATTTTAAACAAGTAAAAATTGACAAAAATTATGAATATTCATCTGCTAAAATAAAAATAAAACGACTTTTTAATGAATATTTTCGTTACGGTGGGTTTCCTGAAATCATTAAAATAAAACAAAAAAGAGAGTATTTAAGTACTTTATTTCAGAAGGTATTTTATAGCGATATTATTGCCCGATACAGTTTAAACAATAGCCAATTATTAAAATTATTAATCAAAAAAACAGCCGAAAGTGTCAATGCCGATACTTCCTATACACGCATTAAAAATATTATCAATGCAAGCGGCGGAAAAGCAGGGGTTTCTACAATATCAGAATACTATGATTATTTACAGGAAGCCTATTTGATATTTGGCATTAGCAATTACCGCGCAAAATTTGTAGAGCGTGAAAGCAAAAAAAAATACTATTTTGCCGATACCGGTGTGCTGAATCTGTTTTTAATCGAACAAGATAGTAAGTTGCTCGAAAACTTGGTATTTATTGAACTTAAAAGGCGTTACGGGCAGGATATTTATTTTTATAAAGAACGCTACGAAGTAGATTTTTACATCAGTGAACAAGAATTGTTGTTTCAAGTATCGTATAGTATCAGTGATTTTGATACACGTAAACGTGAATTGAAAGCGATTCAAGTTGCCGCTAAAAGTTTAAAAATAGCAAAGGCAATAATTATTACCTACGATGAAGAAGAACAAATAGAGCTGAACGATATGCAAGTCGATGTAATTCCTGTATGGAAATGGATGTTGGAAGCTAAGCGCTAATTTTATGAAACTCCGGTAAATTTGTAGTAAAATCTAAATATTAATGTATGAAAATTGATTTGCAAACCGTAGAAGAGCTTGAATTATTAAAAGACAACAGTAATGCTTTAAGTATTTTTGAACTGCTTGATTTTACAACTACTCCGGGCGGAAAATATAAGCTAAAGGCTTTATTTCGTAAGCCATTGCCTGATGTAGAAAGTATCAAAAGGCATCAAGAGGCGGTTAAACTTATTCAATCGGATAATGATAGTGTAGTATATTTACCTTTAAGCTCAGAACTTGCCGATAAGTTAGATGTATATTATTTTTCCGATTCGGCTGCTTCTTTGGCAAAAAATAAACTTACACGCTTTATCGAAAGTATTAGCTATCGTTTTATTTATAAAGATTTTAACAAAACCTTTATTTCGGGCACTAAAAACTTAATCTATTTTTTAGTAAAAACAGGGCAGTTCAGAGAAGTTTTTACGAATATTGCTTTATCGGGTTTGTTGAAAAAATATTTTAAGCAAATAAGCAAAGTTCTTGAATTACCTGAAATAGCCCAAATGCTTGAAACAAAATCTTTTAATAATTTAAATAATGCAAAGCTTTTGTATTATGATCAATTGTTTCGCGATAAATACAAAAGTGAGATTTTAGAATTAATTGATGTAATTTATGAACTGGATGTACTTATTGCACAAGCCAAAGCCAATATTAAATATACTTTGAATTTTCCGGATTTTAGCGAAACTGAAACACCGGTTTTCAAAGCTTCGGGTTTGTATCATCTTTTTGTTAAAGAGCCTGTTAAAAATTCAATTCAGTTAGGAGAAGATAAAAACTTTATTTTTTTAACCGGACCCAATATGGCAGGGAAAACAACCTTTTTAAAAGCCTGTGGCGTAGCTGTATTTATGGCACACACAGGCATGGGCGTTCCTGCCGAATCATTAACAATCAGTTATTTTGACCGTTTGCTTACCGGTTTGAATACATCAGATAATCTACCTAAAGGCTACAGTTATTTTTATAGTGAAGTACGCCGTATCAAAGAAGTGGCAATAGCTTTGAATGAAAGTAAAAATGCTTTTATCATTATTGATGAACTGTTTAAAGGAACAAATATAAAAGATGCTTTTGAGGGTTCTTTACGTATTATTCGCAGTATGAGCAAAAGAGCAAGCAGTTTGTTTATGCTTTCGTCGCATTTACTCGAACTGGGTAAAGCCTTGATGACAGAAAAAGCATTACGTTTTTTGTATTTTGATTCAAAAATAGAAAATGGGAAGCCCGTTTTTAATTACCAAATTAAAAATGGTTTATCTGATGAACGATTAGGAATGATGATATTGGAAAATGAAGGAGTTTTTGAATTGTTAGAACATTAAAAACTGTTTATTTATGCAATTTCAGGATAACTGACCTATGTGTTTTTATAATGTTGATAATCAATAAAAGTAGCACATGTAAGATATGGGAATGAGCCCTGTTTATCATTTCAAGAACATTAAAACATAAAGTTTTACTTATTTCAGAACAACTGACTCATGTGCTTTTATAGTATTAATAATCAGCATATAATGGCATATTAGATTGAATTTAAGAATGAACCCTCTTTTGCACCAAAGATAGGTGCGGGATACAGATCTTTTTTATCCACAGATTAATCGGATTTACGCAGATTTTTACTTCGTAAAATTTATTTTTGGGGCTCATCTTAATTCCTTACAGGTCAGTTGTTCTGAA